>JAUMYD010000030.1 GCA_030528765.1 Bacillota bacterium | reverse complement strand
GTGGGGGAAAAGACAAGACATGGCGGCAGGGGACAGCCGGGATCGTCCCGGGAGGCGGCGGGAGAAAGCAGGGCCCCCGGTGGGTGGGGGAAAAGACAAGACATGGCGGCAGGGGACAGCCGGGATCGTCCCGGGAGGTGGCGGGAGAAAGCAGGGCCCCCGGTGGGTGGGGGAAAAGACAAGGCATGGCGGCAGGAGCTTCTCTGGAGGAGGCTGCTGCCGTTTTTGCAAGCAGGCAGAAAAATTTTTTGCCGGGAGGAAGGGAGGTGAAAAGATGACATTTGATCAGATGCGGGAGATGTTTGAAGCTTACACCGGCACCAGTGACCAGGTGGACAGTGTTCAGCTGGCACTTTGGTTCAACGAGGCCCAGATGGATCTGGCCTATGATCTGGGGCCGCTGGAAAGCGCAGAGCTGGAAACGGATGAAGAGGGCTGTGTTCGACCGGGGGAGGATTGGCTGACCCTGATCGGCTGCGATCTTCCCTTTCGCCGCCTGCCGGATGGGCGCCTGCAGCTGGAAGGGGAAACAGCCGGAAAGAGAATCTATTATCGGCGCATTCCCAAAGCGCTCAGCGGCACCAATGGCAGCGAGGAAAGTGAGCTTTTGCCTGCGCTGCACTATCTTCCCGCTTTGTTTGCGGCTTCCCGCTACTGGGATGTGGAGAGCGAAGGGGATGGGGAGGAGAGCAAGCATGCCAGCAAGTGGCTGAGTTATTACTACCAGGGAAAGAACCTGGCCAAGGCCAGGCTGGAGCTGGCCCGCGGACAGCTGGAAGGCTGGTATGTGTACTGATGAGGATTCGGAAAGGAGGATTTGTATGACATTGTTTGGCAACAGCGGTCCGCTGGATCTGAGTGACCAGAATCTTTTGGCCCGCCTGGAGGAGCAGGAATCTGCGGGGCAGCAAAGGGAAAGCCTGCCTGCTGGGGGACTGCATTCGGGGCTTCCCGCAGCCGCAGAGGAAAAAGACGGCCTTTCTCCTGTCGGCCCGAAAAAGTCCGGCCCGGAAGAAGAAGAGCAGGAAAAACGCTGGGGCATGGCCCAGCAGGAGGTTTTGCAGCGCTGGCCGCAGGCCAGGGGAAATCTTCGGGAGTTGGTTTTGAAAATGGCAGAGATCAGCGGGCGCTACGGCGATGGCTGCCTTTGGCAGCGGGATCCGGAAAATATGCTGCGCCTGGCTGCCATGGAGCTTTATGGCTTCCCGGAGCAGGATCTGCAGCAGGTGATGGAAGCCGCACTTCTGGCAGGGCAGCAGGAGGAGGCCCGCCTGGAGAAAGAGCGGCAGCGCCGCCTGCACCTGGACACTTCCAGCCTGCACCGCGGAAGCCCGGCCCCGCTTTCCCCGGAGCAGGAGATCATCCGCGCCATGGCCCAGGCCCGCAAAAAGAGCATTTTTTAGGCCGGGAAAAGCGGAAGAAAAGAAAAACAAAAATATAGACTATGGATGGATAAACAAAAAAAATGGAGGTATATCCTATGACAAATATTACCGGTGCCCGTATGACGAACAATATTGCTGCCAGCCGCCGCATGGTGGATATGGCAAAGGACATTGCATTGCTGGACCCCAATGAGGCACCCTTCCTCACCTTTCTGAAGGTGCTGCGGGAGGACTGCCGTGTGGTCTATAACCCCAAATTTGAATGGCTGGAGGATGATCTGCTGGAAACCTGGTCCCGCGTGAGCGGGGATGTATCCGCATCTGCCAGCAGCATTCCTGTGGCAGATGCTTCCATCTTCCGTGTTGGAGATGTGCTGAAACTGCCTGCCAGCGGTGAAAACCTGCTGGTGACGGCAGTTTCCGATGATGCGCTGACTGTGGTCCGCGGCTATGGCTCCACCGCCGCAGCAAGCATCGCTGATCAGGCCGCCCTGCTGAACATCGGCCCGGCAATGGAAGAAAACAGCAGCATGCGCGTGGCAAAATCCACACAGGAGACGAACGGCTATAACTATACGCAGATCTTCCGTACGCCCATTGCCCTTTCCGGCACTGAGGCGGCCAGTATGCTTCATGGCGGCAAGGACAGGGCCTATCAGCGCCGCAAGGCTTCCATTGAACACAAGCGCGACATTGCCAGAGCGCTTTACTTTGGTCAGCGCAAGGAGGATCTGAGCGGCACCGCACCCCGCCGCAGCATGGGCGGCCTGGTGGAGATGCTGGGCGATAACAACAAGGTGAGCTTTGACAGCAGCAACAACCCGCTGAGCTACCGCAACTTTGACAGCAAGGTGGCAAGGGAAGTTTTCCGCCACGGCTCCCAGAACAAACTGCTCATTGCCGGCCCCAACCTGGCTGCTGCCATCAACAGCTGGGCAGATAAGAAGCTGGTCACGGATGTGAGCAAGGATACCTATGGTCTGCGGGTGAAGAACCTGATCACCACCTACGGTGATCTGAAGGTGATCTATGACCCGCTGCTGGAAGGGGAGATCTATGAGGGCTATGGCTTTGTTCTGGATACGGAGAATGTCCGTTATGCCTACCTGGATGGCCGTGATACCAAGCTGAATGTGGGTGTACAGAGCCCCGGCCTGGATGGGATCGTGGATGAATTCCTTACTGAATGCTCTCTGGAGCTGCGCCTGCCGCAGACCCATATGGTCATCACCGGCGCTTATGTGCCGGAGGAATAAGGCGGGATAAAACAGGCCGGCAGCACTGCCGGGCCTGAGAAGAAGGATGGCCCGGGCAGAGGGGCTCTGGCCGGGCGGCAGAGCGAAAAGGGTGGGCGGTGGGTGGACAGGAGGCATTATGAGCAAGGTTTTACGCTGCTACCGGGATTTTTCCGGTGGATTATCCGAGGTGGCCAATGACAATATGGAAGATAACCAGCTTTCCCGGGCGGTGAATATCGTGCCGGGGGAGGGCTTTGGCATCTGCCGCAGCTTTGGCACGGAGATCGCCCTGCCCCGGCTGGACAACAGCAGCCAGGAACAATGGCTGCAAAAGCTGATTCACCTGACACTGGAGGACGGCACCACGCAATGCCTGGCCTTCAGCCGCAAGGCCGCAGGCGGGCAGGCACTTTATCGTTACCTGGAGGAAAGTGGAGAATGGAGCTGTGTCTCTGCGGAAACGGAGCTGCTGCGGGATTTCTTTATCCACGGGCATAAGCTGTATTGGCTCAGTGGAAAGGCGATCAGCTGTTATGATGGCAGCCGGATCTTTTCCCCGGAGCGGCCGGAAAGCATGAGCGAGGAGGAATGGGCCAGACTCTGCAGTGCCGTGGCTGTGGAGCAAAGAGGGCAGCGCTGGTTTTATGCCGGAGAGGGGAACGTGCTTCTCTTTTCGGAGATCGGGGAGCCCTTTCGCATCGGCAGCAGCTCCCTGATCAATGTGAACACGAAGAATGATGATCGCATTACCGCCCTGCATGAATTCGGTGGTGGGCTTTTGATCTTCAAGCAACACAGCGTACACTATCTTTCCGGCTGGGATCTGGACGGAGGCAGCGATGTGCAGCTGATGCAGCTCAGCGTTACCTCCGGCACTCGCTGGGCTTCTACCGTGTGTACGCTGGAGAACGGTGTATATTACCTGGGGGAAAATGGGCTGTATCGCCTTTATGTTCCCAGCAACAGCAGCATGGTAGCGGCAGAGAATATCTCCGAGAATAAGATTTCTGAAGCACTTTTTTCCTTTGGCCCACTTAAAAACGCCTTCGCTGTAGTCTGGGAAAACTGCTACTTCCTGAGCGTGGAAAGCGGGGAAGGGCTGCTGCGGGAGTATCGCTATTACCCCCGGCTGAAGGCTTTTTTTGGCGAATTTACCCAGGGTGCGCTGAGCTATTCCCTTTATCAGGGAAAGCTGTATCTGGGGATCCCCAGGGGCCATATTCTTTGCTATGACAAGGAAAGCCGACATTATATCAGCCCGGATACAGGAGGGATCATGGCTATTCCCATTCTGGCAGTGAGCAAGGGCTTTGATGTGGCCAATGCCATGGTGCGGGAGATCCGCCTGCGGAAGGTGGTGGCGGTGGCCCGGCAATATAAGGAAGAGCAATCCCATTTTCGGGTGCAGGTGAAGGCAGATTATCAGGAAAGTGCCTACCAGGTGGGCACTGTGGATCTGGATGAAAGCCTGGTCTACGGGGAAGGCAGCTTTGGGCAGGTCTACTGGGGATGGGAGGATACCGTTACCAAGGAGCTGCCCATTCGCGGGAAAACCAAGCGGCTTTGGTTCTTCATCAGCGATGAGCATGTGGATGAGCCTTTGCTGATCTACGGGCTGGGCCTGGTTTTCAGAAAGCGGAAGGCTCGGGGCAGCCACCTGGGAGTCAGCATGAGCCAGCTGCAGTATATGGAATAGCAGCGGAAAGGGGCTGCCGAAAAAGTGGGAAAAAGCGAGCAAAACGAGCAAAAGGAGGAGAACTATGGCAAGAATCAATCTTCCCTATCGTTTTCGGGAAGGAGACCGGGCCTATGCTGCGCAGATCATGGCAGATCTGAATGCACTGGCTGCGGGCTTGAATCAGATCAGCATAAACGGCCTGCCGGAGGGGGATCTGGAAACGGTGCTGCAGGAGCTGAAGCAGCTGACGGAGGGCCGCATTCCCGCCAACCAGAAGGGAAATGCGGAGCTGGTGCGCTTCCTGGATGGAGAGAGCATGCAGGAAAAGCTGGACAGCGGTGCGCTGCGGGGCTCTGACGGCGTGATGAATACCACTGATGGCATGTATTGCTTTTATGTGGGGGCTGATGGGCATTTGTACCTGTTGACCCGCAGTGAGGTTCAGGGGGATGCTTTTCGTATTGATGAGCGTGGGCATCTGATCTACAGCCTGGGAGAGGTGGAAGAGGGCAGCGGCGAAGAAAAGCTCTATGATCTGGGCTATGTGCGCGGGCCAAAGGGTGAAAACGGAGATATGCGGCCCAGTGTGTATGACCCCCAGGGAAAAGAGCGGGATATTTTTGCCTATGTGGATGAAGCTCTGGCAGCAGAGCAGAAGAGTGAAACAAGAAGCTGTATCGCCTTTGCGGCGGGCTGGGATGCGGACAGCAGGCAGAATACGGTGCTGCTGGAGGATCTGCCGGCGGATGCGAACTTCCTGCTTTGCCACAGCAGCCTGGCTACGGAGGAAGAAAGGCAGGCCTGGCGGGCGGGCAGTATTTTTCTGGCCGGGCAGGAAAAGGATGGCTTTGTGCTGCAGGCGGATCAGAGCCTGCCTCAGGTGGATATCCCCCTGACGCTGATCCTCCTGCCCTGAGCAAAGATGAAAGGAGAAGAATTATGACAGGAATCGTGATGGGCAGCGGCGGCGGTGGCGGCTCTCTGCCCAAGCTGAGCAAGCCTGCCGGCCCCGGGCATATCCTGGCAGGGCGGGAGGCCATTGACAGCAGAGGGAACCGGATCAGCGGCAGCATTCTCAGCAAGGAGACCCAAAGCTATATACCCGGGGACAGTGTGCAGAGTATTGCCGCCGGGCAGTACCTGATCGGGGAGCAAATCATCGCGGCGGTGCCTACGGAGACGAGGCAGATCCCCCCGGGGGAAAGCAGGCAGATCATTTCCCCCAGCCCGGGAAGCTATTTTTCCCAGGTGCAGGTTTTGGCAGTGAAGGTGTTTTGCGAAGAACGCTATCTTTTCGGGCGGGAGCTGGAGCTCAGCCTGCCCTTTACGGGGCTGAGCTGCCTGCTGCTGCTTCCGCTGGAGCTGGACTATGATGCGCAATACAGCATTATAGGCTCTGCTGTTTATCGCAGGGACGGGAGCTGCAATGTGAACCTGCTGATGGATACGGAAGAGGACTATTATACGCTGGAGACGGATGCCCTGGAATGGACGCTCAGCGGAAAAGATCTCTCTGTTCGGGCAAAAAGCAGCGGCAGCCGCTTTGGGGGCTCCTACCTGCTCTTTGCATATGGGGAGTATTAGGGGGGAAGAGAATGAAGACCTATAGTTTTGACCTGGGGCAGGTGCGGAGCGGGATTCGGATCCTGGGCTATTATGAAAGCCTGGAGCTGCTGGAGGCCGCTGTGCTG
Organism: Bacillota bacterium; assembly: GCA_030528765.1. Taxonomy (GTDB): domain Bacteria; phylum Bacillota; class Dehalobacteriia; order UBA4068; family UBA4068; genus RGIG3155. The sequence continues at coordinate 8,253 of JAUMYD010000030.1, read as the reverse complement.
CAGCCTGCGGCCGGGGATATATATGCAGTGGGCAGCGCACCGCCCTATCTTTTTTACTGCTGGGATGCTGTGAAAAAAACCTGGGTGAACAATGGAACGCTTCAGGGGGAAAGAGGTGAGGCGGGAAGCCTTTGGTGGTATGCGGGCAGCGGCAGCCTTTCTGAGGATGGAGAAAGACTGCTTGTGTATTATCAGGATATGAGCGGCCTGAAAAGCCCGGCTGCGGATACGGTGCAGATCGGGGAACTGCTGCTTTACGATGGCGCTGTATTTCAGATCAGCAGTGTCAGCAGTGAGCACTGCATTTGCCGGAACAGGAAGCTGTTTCTGCAGGGCCCGCCCGGGGAGACCGGCCCTGCGGGCCGGGACGGGCAGGCAGCCAGCATTCGCATTGGCAGCGTAAGCAGCGGGGAAGAGGCTGCTGTTTATAATGCAGGCACGGAGCAGGCACTTATTCTGGACTTTACGCTGCCCAGGGGCGAGAAGGGGGTCCAGGGAGAACAGGGGCCTGCCGGCCCCCAGGGTCTGCGGGGCCTGCGGGGCGAGAGCGGAAATAAGTGGTGGACCAGCAGCAGCGTCACGCCGGACGGGAACTACGGAAGGTTTTTCTTTGCTGATTTGGAAGGCAGCGGTTCTGTAAACATAGGGGATTTCATTCTCTATAACGGGCAGGTCTTTTTCGTTGAGGGCCTCTATGATGATTTTTGCCGGGCCGCTTTCAGCAAAGTGGATCTGCGGGGCCGGGATGGTGCCGATGGCGCAGACGGAGCGGACGGTGAGGACGGAGCGGATTTTGTGATCCTGGGGTATTATACCAGCCTGAGCCAGCTGCAGGCCGCTGTCCCTTCCCCGGCTGCCGGAGCGGCCTACGGGGTTGGCAGTGCAGCACCCTATGATATTTATGTATGGGATGCGGTACATGGCCTCTGGACAAACAATGGCAGCATCCAGGGGCCGGGCGGTGAGGATGGCGCCACCTTTACTCCCAGCCTGAATTTGGAGGGCCAGCTCAGCTGGAGCAATGACAAAAACCTTCCCAACCCGGAAACGGTGAACATTCGGGGGCCCCAGGGCAGGCAGGGGGATCCCGGCCCCCAGGGGCTGAAAGGCGACACCGGCGGGACAGGCCCCCAGGGCCCCAGCGGAGAGGCTGGCGCCACCTTTCGTCCCAGCCTGAATGAGGAGGGCCTGCTCAGCTGGAGCAATGACAAGAATCTCCCCAACCCGGATAGTGTGAATATCCGGGGGCCCCAGGGGCAGCAGGGGCCGGCCGGGCCGAACGAAGTGAGCAGTGGGACAGCCAGCAGCCTTAGCGGATTGCTCAAAGGCAGCGGTGGCAGGCTGGCAGCGGCAGAGGTGGGAACGGACTATCTGGCCCCCAGCGCAAAGGGTGCTGCAAATGGGCTGGCCAGCCTGGACGGCAGCAGCAAGCTCTCTGCAGCGCAGGCCAGTGCCCGGATCGTATCTGTCACGAGCAACAAGAGTTTGGCCCTGACGGACGCGGGGACACTGCAGCAGGTGAATTCCAGTTCTTCCCGAACGATCACTGTTCCCGCAAATTCCGGCGTGGCTTTTCCTGTGGGCACTGAAATTGAGATCCTGCGGTATGGCAGCGGTGCTGTGACGATTGCCGCAGTCAGCGGGGTGACGCTCCGCTGCAGCGAAACGGCCCGCACGATCGAGAAGCAATACAGCGGTGTTTCCCTGAAAAAACTGGCGAGCAATGAATGGCTGCTCATGGGCGGCCTGGGCTAAAAACAGGGGGGATGGAGCTTGCGAATGAACAGAAGGGCTTTTTCCCGCGCCCCCGGGCAGGGGGGAGGATCTTTGGTGTACGCTGTTCGTCTCTGGAGCCTGACTGGGAGCTGCGATTATGATTACGGGGATTTTGATGCGGGCCTTTACGGATACTTCAGCCCCGGCACTACCGTGATCGTAGATCTTTCCGCAGATGATGTAGTGGTTCAGATCGAAAACGTGGCTCCTTATATTCTGAGCAGCGAGCTGATCGAATGGCAGGAAAGAGGGCAAAACATGGTCAGCTTCACAATGCCCGAATTTGATGTGGCTGTGGAACTTGAGACGATTTATTAAGAAGAGGAGGAATGAATATGAGTGAAAGAATCGTATTTGCAGACGGAACGGTTTTCCAATGCCCGGAGCAAAGCCGGGCGGTGGTGCACCCTTTTCGGGATCGAAGCCGGGAATGGAAGCTGCTGTGCGTCTGCGGGGAGTTGCCTGCGGTAAAGGAGAAGTTTGTGGATGGGGCTGTTTATTTTCATGAATGGGACAGCCTTTTTCTGGACGCAGGCGGTGAAGAAAGGAGTGAAGTTATTCGCCAGGAACTGAGTGAATACAGCATTGCCGGGGATCTGGTGGACAGCAGGGACGGAACGATCAGCGTTTATATGGGCAAGCCCACAGAGCTGGAAGAAACACAGGCTGCCCTGGATGCGCTGCTGCTTTTGGAATTGGGGGATCTTGAGATATGAACCAGGCTTTTTTTGCAAGTGTGAAACGCTTATACCAGGCAGCCCTGATCAGCCGGAACGGCGTGCTGGGTGCTGTGGTGCGGGGATGGATCACCGCACAGCAGTATGAGGAGATCACCGGAGCCGCCTGTCCTCTTTAAAGGGGTGGGCAGTGGCAGAACCTTTGCCTGTGGACAGGAATATGCTGAGCTGTGGAAAGGCATGCAAAGGCTTTTCTGCCCGATGGAAGGATTTTGCAGCAGAAAGGAGGTGGAAGTATGCTTGAGATCTCGTCCGTTTGTTCCGGCAGTGTGACCATTATCGGTTTGCTGGCCCTGCTGATCGCAGTGCTTACGGAGCTTACCAAGAATGTGGGCCTTCTGAAAAAGCTCCCCACAGATCTTCAGGCTTTGCTCTGCGGGGTGCTTTTTGCCGTAGCGTATATGATCTACAGCAAAGCCAGCCTGGGCCAGGCGCTGCACTGGTATCAGCTTTTCGAAGCAGTGATGCAGGGTCTTCTGGCAGCCTTTGTCGCCATCTATGGCTGGGGAAGGCTGGTGGAGCTTTGGCAGCGGCTGGGAAAAAGAAAAAGCGGGGAGGAAGGTGATGAAAAATGACGAAGGCAGAAGAATTTTTGGCTGTGGCCCGCAGGCAGATCGGATACTGGGAAGGGGCGAACAATGCCAATAAATACGGGGATTGGTATGGTATGCCCGGGCAGCCCTGGTGCGCGATGTTCGTTAGCTGGTGCGCCCGCCAGGCAGGCCTGGGGCAGGAGGTGATCCCCCGTTTTGCCTATGTTCCTTATGGGCTTGCTTTCTTTCGGGAGCGGAAGCGTTATTTCCCCCGAGGGGCCCGTATCCCCAGCCCCGGGGATCTGGTTTTTTTTGGCAACAGTGAGCATGTGGGCATTGTGGAGCGGGTGGAAAAGGGTGTGCTTTTCAGCATCGAGGGAAATACCACCCCCCAGGGGGAAAGCAGTAAGGGTGATGGTGTATATCGAAAGAGTCGGCCCCTGAGCAGCAGCTGGATCCAGGGCTACGGACAGCCGGCCTTTCCGGAGGAGGAAGAGGACATGGAGATCAAGGAGCTGAAGATTCGGGATGTGGATCGGGATCGGATTATTTCCGTGCAGGCTGTGAACATAGAAGGGAGCAATTTCGTCCGCCTGCGTGATGTGGAGAAGCTGTTCCCGGTGCGGGTCAGCTTTGACGAGGAAAAGGCACAGCCTACGATTTCCCTGAATTATCAACGCAGTGATGAAAATTAAAGGCCTGCTTTGGAGCCGGGGTTGCCTGCCTGCGCGGGAGGGGAGCCCCGGCTTCCGTGTTTCCGGAAAAAAGAGAAAAAAGAAGCAAAAGAAAAGAGAAAAGAAAAAAAGGAGGAAGACGATGGGAATTTATAAAGTGCAGAGCAATGGTTTTGCTCCGGTGGGACTGAAAGCGGGGGATCAGGTGGTTACCGGCGGCGGCACCTATCTGATCACCAGAGTGAAGGCAGATGGCTCTTATGACAGCCAGCAGATGAATCCGGGGCAGACTACCTATAATTACAGCGGCAGCTATGATATCCCGCCGGGGGGCGCTGCCGCTCCCGGGCTGAAGCTGCAGGAGGACAATGTGAAGGAGGTCTTTTCCCAGCAGCTGGGGCATACGCTGCAGGATTCCTATAAGCCGGTGCTCAGCCCGGAGAGCAGGGTGGAGGCTATGAGCTTTGCGGATGCTGTGAAGCTGGCAGAGCAGGTGATGCAGCCCCGCTACGAAGAGAGCTTCCGACGCACGGCCAATGATGCGGCACAGAGACTGGAGCAGGCCGGCCTTTATGATACCCTGTATGGACAGGCCCTGGCAGCAGAGGCTGAGCGGGATGTGGCTGCAGAGCTGAATAAGGCTGTTCACTCCCTGGCACTGGAGCTTTCCCAGAACTCGGCAGATCAGGCTCTGGATCTGCTGAAGCTGGCTGTATCGGAAAACCAGTATGGTAAGGAGCACCAGGCCAGCCAAGGGAATACAGCATTGAAATATCTTTCCCAGATGATCAGAGACATGGAAGAGCGGGAGTCTGCGCGTTTACAGGGCTAAGCAGTAGGGAGCAGGATTTTTTGGGAGGAACAGGGAATATAGGAGAAAACAGGAGAAAATAGGGGGCTTCCCTGATTCGGAGGTTCTATGCATGCTCGTCCCCGGCAGAAGATCCTGCCTTTTTTCTTACCTATGTCCGGCTGCCCGCATCGTTGCGTGTACTGTGATCAATATGTGATCAGCGGCGAAGCGAAGGCCCCCGGGCCGGAAATGATCCGTGCGGCTTTGGCGGCCTTTCCCCCCGGGGAAGCTGCAGAGCTGGCCTATTACGGCGGCAGCTTTACCTGCCTTCCCCGGAGGCTTCAGGCTGCCTATTTGCAGGCTGCAGAGCCCGCTTTGGCAGAGGGGCGGATCACAGGTATCCGCATTTCCACCAGGCCGGATGCGGTGGATGCGGACACCTGTGCCTTTCTGCGGGAGAACGCCGTGTGCACGGTGGAGCTGGGGATACAGAGCTTTTCAGATGATGTGCTGAAAAGAAGCGGGCGGGCCTATGACAGCAGCACAGCAAGGGATGCCTGCCTGCGGCTGCGGGCCCATGGCCTTCGCCTGGGGATACAGCTGATGACCGGATTACCCGGGGATCGGGAGGAGCTGGCCAGAGAAAGTATGCGGATCAGCCTGGAGCTGAAGCCGGAGCTGCTGCGGATCTACCCCACACTGGTGCTGGAAAATACGGGGTTGGCTGCTTTGTATCGGCAGGGAGATTATCAGCCGCAAAGTCTGACAGCGGCTGTGGCCCTCTGCGCGGACCTGCTGGCTTTGGCAACTGCGGCCCGCTGCCCGGTGCAGCGCATCGGGCTGAATCCCTCCCCGGAGCTGGAAGTTGCTTTGCTGGCGGGCCCCTATCACCCGGCTTTTGGCGGGCTGGTGCGGGAAGCTCTGCGGCTGGAACAGATCCGCAGGCTTTTGCGGGGCTATGCGCCGACGGCTCCGGCTGTGCTGCGCTTCCCCAGGCGGGAGCTGCCTTTGGTTTTTGGGCAGAAGCGGGCTGGCCTGCTGGCGCTGGGGCGGGAATACCCGCTGCTGGCTCTGGAGCCGGATGCAGAGCTGCCTGCCGGGCTGCTGCTCTTTACGCAGGGAGATGAAAGCAGAGAATTATCGGAAGAGGAGTATTGCTGCCGGCGTGCAGAAGAAATGGCGGAGGCTGATGCCGACCGGGCGGCTGCTTGTAAAGGAGGATGCCTGTGAAAAAAGAAAGCGGGAAAGGCCTGCTTTTGTTCCTGCTGCTGAGCTTTGGGCTGAGTTGGGCCATTACCCTGCTGATCCAGCTGGGGGGCGGCCTGAGTGGCTGGCGAAGCCTTTTGCTTTCCGTTTGTATGCTGATGCCTGCGCTTTCTGCTTTGCTTTGCAAAGCGCTGTATCGGCTTCCCTGGTCTGATCTGGCTCTGCGGCCGAAGTTCCGGGGGAATTGGGGCTGCTATCTGCTGGCCTGCTTTGGCCCTACGCTCCTGATCACAGCCGGGGCGGTGCTCTATTTTCTGCTTTTCCCCGGGGATTTTGACCCTACGGGAAACGGGATGGCGCTTTTCCCGGGAATGCTGCTGTTTAATCTGCTCTTTTCCGCAGTGCTGTCCCCGGTGGCGAATATTCTTTTCTGTGCCGGCGAAGAGCTGGGCTGGCGGGGCTTTTTGCTGACTCGTCTGCTGGAAAACGGCTCTCCCCGGCGGGCCATGCTGCTTTCCGGGCTGATTTGGGGCATTTGGCATGGGCCTATGATCGCCATGGGGCACAATTATGGCCTGGATTACCCGGGCTGGCCCTGGCTGGGCATTTTTGCAATGCTGCTTTTCTGCTTCTCTGCGGGCTGTCTCTTCAGCTGGCTGCGCATGCGGACAGGGAGCTTCTGGCCTGCGGCGCTGGCCCATGGGGCTATGAACGGTATGGCTTCTGCTTCTGCCCTTTTTGTGGCACCGGGTGCAGAGATATCTCCTTTTGTGGGCCCCTTGCCCACCGGCATCGTGGGCGGCTGCTTTTTCCTGCTGCTCGGCTTGCTTTGCTTTTTCCTGGCCCCTTCGGAACAGGTGAAGGCAGAAGAGAGCTGAAGCAGTTGAGACCCAGGGAAGAACCTGCATAAAAAAGCCCGGCTGCAGCGCGGGCTTTGGGGAGCTGCCTTACCCCCCCGGGACAGCGGGGGAGCTTGCCGGCATGGGGACGGTAGCAGGAGAAATTATCGATACTTGGTTTTCATCAAGAGCTGTCAGCTCTTTCATCCGGCAGATCTGCGCTGCCCGGAAACAAAATAATGTTTTTGCAAAGAGAATTTTTACCTTGCAGGAAGAAAGCGGTATATAGTTATGATAAGGCATAAAGAAAGGGGGGAAGACAAAAATCAGCTGGCAGAGGAAGAAAGCAAATACAACACGCTGCAGTATGATGGAGACAAAAAACACGGATATTCGGAGCAGCAGCAGGGATGGTATTGTGGCTTCAGGCAAAGCGGAACCTGCTGATGCAGCACCTTGAGGAAAAAATGAAGAGGGAAAGAAAAGGAGCCGCGCAACAGCCTGGCTGGAGGAGAGCACGATGAATCATTTAAGAAATTGTTTTTCAAAAGAGATCGTTAATATAACAAGACAGTCTGAGATCGATATTGCGAAAGGCCTGTGCGTAATTTTAATGGTGTTCACTCATGCATTTGAAAATGTTGCATGGTTTTTTGATCCTGAAGTATCATCTGTTGTTTTCGATAATTTATTTAACAAGATCATAGGTAACTCTTTCGGTGCACCGCTGTTTATGCTCTGTATGGGGATCAGCTTTTGTTACAGTAAGAAAAACGATACCGCTGATCTGCTGAAACGCGCAGCTAAAATGCTGGTCATGGCTTTTTCCCTGGAAATTTTACGAACAGCGATTCCGGGGCTTTTAGAATGGCTTATCTTCAGAGACCCCGAGTGTATTGAATATGTTTACTATTTCTTTGCCGCAGATATTTTGCAGTTTGCCACCCTGGTATTCTTGACCATGGCACTGTTCAGAATGTTGAAGCTGAAGCCCCTGGCGATGCTCTTTATTGCGGCTCTTGCCTCTGTGGCAGGGCAGCTTTTGTGCGGCCTGCGTGTGGATTCTGTTATTGCCAATACGGCGGTGGGCTATCTTTGGTATTCCGGTGAGATGTCCTATTTTCCTCTGCTGAATTGGCTGATCTTCCCGATTTGCGGCTATGCTGTGGGCAATTTGTGGATGCATCTTCGTGACAAGGATAAATTTTTCAGGATCACGACGCCGATCCTGACAGTGATATCCGTTATATACTTTTCCTCCATGGCGATAGTAGGCGAATGGTATTATTTTTCCGCAGGTAATTATTGCGGTATGGGGCTCCTTGATGCCTTGTTTACAATGATCTCCGCATTTAGCGTGATAGGTATTTCTTACTTATTGTTCAAGCACACGCGAAAGCTCAGGAAGCTGCTGGCCGCAATGGGAGAGCGCATCACCTCGATCTACTGCATTCACTGGACGATATACGGCTTTTTGTATCTCGGTATATTGCTTGTTATCGGAGATGCCTATCTGCCGCGATGGTCCGTATTGCCGGTAGGGATCGCAGTGCTTCTTCTTTCGAATTATCTGTCTGCGCTATATGCCCGCTATAAAAGCAGGTATAGCAGATAGCTGTTTGTTTTGCAGGGAAGAGAAGCAGCCCGAAGCTGTGATATGATCCTCCTAAAGTAGACCATGGAAATATCCAAAAT
>JAUMYD010000029.1 GCA_030528765.1 Bacillota bacterium | reverse complement strand
CGGCAGCCACGGCTGCGGCAATCACGGCTGCCACGAATAAACCCGGCTTCTCCCTGCGGGGAGAGGCTCCGGCCCCTGCGAAAAAGCCCCTCCTTGCAGAGGGGCTTTTGCTGATGGGCGCAGGCCAGCTGCGGATATATAAAGCGATCCCCGGGGAGCTGGGCTTCCCGGGGATCGCTTTATTGCGGGGGATTATTTCTTCTTTTTTGATTGCGGAGTATTCTGGCGCGTTTTTCGTCTGCCTCCGCGAGATCGATCTGGCCAATGGCGCGGTAGGCTTTGGCGCGGTAGGTGTGGGCTAATGCAAAATCCGGGGCAAGCTCGATAGCTTTCGAGCAGTCGCGAATGGCCGCACCATGGTCCTCCAGCTTGCAGTAGGCTTCGCCACGGTTAGCATAGAGCCATGCATCATTCGGATCAAGCTCAATGAGTTTGCTGAAATCCGCAATAGCTTTGTCCCATTGCTTTAATTTATAATATGTAAAACCCCGGTTATGGTAGGCCTCTGCATAATCCAGGTCAAGCTCGATGGCTTTGTTATAATCCGCAATGGATCTGCCCCATTGCTCTAATTCATAATATGCATTGCCCCGGTTATAGTAGGCTGCCGCTAAATCCGGTTTCAGCTTAATAGCTTCGCTGAAATCCGCGATGGCTTTGTCATGCTTGCCATCCCCCGCATATGCAAGACCCCGATTATTGTAGGCTGCCGCTAAATCCGGCTTCAGCTTAATAGCTTCGCTGAAATCCGCGATGGCTTTGTCATGCTTGCCATCCTCTTCATATGCAGTTCCCCGGTTATAGTAGGCATTTGCATAATTCGGATCAAGCTCGATGGCCTTGTTGTAATCCTCAATAGCTTCTTCGTATTTTCTGTCTTCATAATATGCAAGACCACGAACCAAGTACCCAATTATATTATTCGGATCAAGCTCAATGGCCTTGCTAAAATCAGCGATGGCTTCATTATACTTACCTTGTTTCCTATACGCAAAGCCCCGGTTATTGTAGGCCGCTGCATAATCCGGCTTAAGCTCGATGGCCTTGCTATAATCCGCGATGGCTTCGTCATACTGTTTCAAGTCGTCATATGCAGAGCCCCGGTTATTGTAGACCGCTGCATCATCCGGATCAAGCTCGATGGCCTTGCTATAATCCGCGATGGCTTCGTCATACTGTTTCAAGTCGTCATATGCAGAGCCCCGGTTATAGTAGGCCGCTGCATAATCCGGGTCAAGCTCGATGGCTTTGCTGTACGCTTCAATCGCTTTCGGGAAATCCCCTTCATCGGCAGCACGATTGCCGCGGCGGAAGTAGTCCCAGACAGTTAGCTCGCCTTCTGTTGCACTCTTTTCTTCTTCTGCCTGCTGAGCAGCATCCATTCTTTGGAACACTTCAGGATTATCAGAGCGCAGCTCCTGATACTGCTCATTATATAGACTAAGCCGCGCCTTTGTTTGCTGATCCAGGAAGGCCTCTGTATTTCCGGGAAGCACTTCCTCCTGATACAGTGCTTCCCCAATTTTCAGCATCAGATCATCAAAACCCTTGATGGCAACGAAACAGCCATCCTTCACCTTTTCCACCAGCTGCCGGATGCGTTCCTCCTCCGGAGGCTCGCCGTCCTTTCCGAGATAGCACCAATATAGTCCATGTCGAATCGGGGTATCATCCTTTTCCAGGAAGGACATCAGGCTGCGATCCCCACCCCCGTAGCCAATGACGATGGGTGTATAAATCTGAAAAGCAAAGGTCAGAGCATCTTCCCATTCTTGGGGGAGCTTGCTTGTTGTATCCGGGCTGTTAAAGGGGGCGTACATTACACCCCTATGCACCTTTGCCACGATGGGGCGATTGCCATCCGCATCAATCTGCATATAGTCGGCCAATGCCTCATGGTGCGCCACCCTGGGCCGCGTATTGGTATAAATGAAGAGGGCGTCCTCCACCATGCTATCAAAATTCGTAGTGATGACCAGATTATGCCGGCTGTTCTTGCTCAGCAGCAAAGCCAGGGTGTGATAGCCAATGCTGGGGTAGGCTTTCTCCATGAGGTTTTCCATATACCGCTCCCCGGTTTTGAGATCGGGGAAAAAACGCAGGTTGTAAATATCAAAATAATACTCGCTGGACATGGAGCGCTTTGCCTGCTTTGCCTGCTCCCATTCCTGCCTGATCACATCGAAGCTATGGGTGATTTTCCCGGCTGCCTCTAATTTTTTTGCGAAATCTTCCGCTTCTTCCGGGCTGAGCTTTGGCGCGGGGCCACCGGGAGCATAAACATCATCCGCTACCCCCATAAGCCAGTCCATCCAAATCAGTTCCAGCGTATTGCCAGCCGGGATGCCGGATTTCATAGAAGCACCAGAACCCAGAATAAAGCAAAAACGTCTCCCTGTCGTCAGGTTTGGCCGCAAAATCCGCTCCACGAATTCCTCGGCAGACAATATGAGCGTTTCTTTCTTTTCTGCTCCAGCTGCTTTCTTTTCTTCAGCCACGCTCTCACCTCCCAGCCTTCTCCGATCCATTCAAATATTCGACAAACGTCCGCATCTCCCTGCCATATATTTCCGGCAAAGTGGCTGTTTCATCCGGAATCCTTTCCAAACAAAAAGAGCAGAGCGGAAGATCCGCCCTGCTCCTGTTTCCCATATGCAGGCCCTAAAGCAGGCCGCTCAGGAATATCTCCAGCCCGATGAGGATGAGGATCAGGCCCCCCAGAATGGAGGCCTTCCCGCTGAGGCAGGTGCCAAAACGCTTCCCCAGCGCCAGGCCCAGCAGGCAGATGAGGAAGGTCACAAAGCCGATCAGCAGGCAGCAGACAAAGGCCCCCGGAAGGGCATAGTCCGCGATGGTGAAGCCCACGGAAAGCGCATCGATGGAGGTGGCCAGCCCCTGCAGCAGCAGCGCAGAAAAGCCCACTGCCGGCTTTTCCAGCGGGCAGCCCCGGGTGCGAATCCCCTCCAGCAGCATCTTCCCGCCGATATAGCCCAGCAAAAGCAGGGCGATCCAGGGGATGAATTCCCCGAAGATCTGAAAATGCTGCAAAACACTGCGTACGCAGATCCAGCCGATCAGGGGCATCAGAAACTGAAAAAAGGCAAAGATCCCGGCAATGCCCTGCATACGCAGGCTGCTCATGCGGGGCTCATTCAGCCCATTGGCCAGGGATACGGAAAAAGCATCCATGGCCAGGCCCGCGCCTATCAGCATACTCTTCAGAAAAAACATCAGGCCCCATTCCATGCTGCTTCCCTCCCTTTTCCCCCAAAAAGCCCGGCTTAGCTGCAGCTATATCCGGGCGAAACATGCAGGGCAGAATACATCCGCAGCCGTGCGGCGGCCGCTCCGGCAAAAGAAAGCCCCCGGGGAAGTGAAAAATCCCTGCCAGAGCCATGTCTGTCCTTCCCCGGCAGGAAATTCACTCTATCATATTTTTGCATTTCTGTCAATATTTCGGGAGAGCAGCCGCCTGCCGCCCCGCAGCATCCCAAAGAAAAAAGCTCCCACCCGACTCCTTTCCGGAAAAAGAAAAAAGCTCCCGTCCGCTTTCCTTACGGAAAACGAGAGGGAGCTTCCTGCATTCAAAGAGCGCCTCGGCAAGGCAGCGGCACACCGGCTCTGCGCTGCGATTTATTTCTTTTTAGCGGCGCTTTTCTTCTCCTGCTTCTTTCTCTTGCTCCGCAGGACCAGAAGGATCACCACCAGGGCGATCACCATCAGCGTTGCAGCACCAATGCCCACATAGAACATATAATTTTCCGGCAGCCCCTCTTTAGCGCCATCAGCAGCAGAGGCTTCCTTTTCCTCCGCAGGCAGGGCTTCCCCATCCGGATTCAGCTCAATACTCTCCAGGTCACGGTTTTCCCTGGCAGCGGGGACCACCTGGTTGATCCCTTCCAGATACGCCCGGAAGCCATCGTACCAGCTTTCCGCAGCGAAGGCCGGGATAAAGGTATCTGCCAGCAGGACCTTATTGTGGTCAGAGAAGGTGATATTCCCATGATCCACGATGGCGTATTCCTGCGTTTCCACAGAGATCATCAGCAGCAGGCCGTTTTTATCCGGGCCATAGCCCAGCTCATATTCCTCATAGATGGCAGCAGCGCATTCGGTCAGATCCTCCATCTCACCGGCTTCCAGCTCCAGATGGGTATGATTGGTCACGGTAATGATATAAATACCGTATTCCAGCGTTTCACTGGCCTCTGCAGCCCGCTGGTTCAGATCATAAAGAGCTTCATTGCTGAGGATGAAAGCATCGTCCGTTACATAATCCAGGGGCAGGCTTTCCACTTCCGCTTCCTCTTCGCTGTTGGGCATGATGTCTTCCCCTTCAGCAGGCTCGCTGATCAGCATGGGCTGGGCAGCATCAGCAGGGGCAGTGTTCTCCGCAGGCTCGGCAGCCAGGGCCAGGCCGCAGAGGATCAGGCTCAGGATCAAAGCCAGCAACACAGGAAAAATTGTTCGTTTCATCTCATATCCTCCTAAATCATATAGTGCCGTGAAGCCGCGGGCACTGCTGCGCCACTCAAAGCTGCTTTTCTGAAAAGCAGCAGGTTTCCGGCAGGCCACCGAAGGAAGCAGAGTTGAAACGGAGGCCCTGAACAATACATTTCGGCAGAAAACCGGGAAAACCCTGTTTTGTTCCGCAAGTTTTCTGTGAATTTTAAAATACCATTTCAGCTCTCGCTTAACGCTTCTCTTTCCGTGGTGCTATAATGAGGCCAAGAAGGCGGCTGCTCCCAGTAGTCTCGTCAGCTGTTGAACTGGGGAGCCGTTCTGTTACCGCAGGGCGGCTATTTCTTTTTCTGGGTAATTTGTACCGTTCCAAAGATGATGACCGCTAAAAGATTAAGTAGTGCAAGCACTTCCAAAATCGAGATCGGTCTCACCCCCATTCGGGGGGAACAACTTTCCACCTTCCTGATGCATCCAGTATAGCACAGGAGGAGGGCTCTGCCAGGAAAGCGCCTCCTTCCGGTCCGTTGCCCGGGTCAGAAGCCGCAGGCACACATTTAATGCTTCTTGGGCCCCTTCTTTTCAAAGCAGGGGCATTTTTTGTTTTTCAAAGCGGGATCCGTGTTATAAGCAAATAAGCAAAGCCCCTGCTTACGCAGGGGCTTTGCTTTGATCGCTCCGTGTAAATATTCGCTTCCGGCAGGGGCTGCAGGGAGCTTATTCCTTATAGGGCTTGCTGAAATCCAGATAGATCTCTGCGGTATCCTCATCATAGATCACGGCGAAATCCAGCACCGTGGCTAGGTCACGCAGGCGGAAATAATTGTAGCCCTTGATATTATAGGCCCGCAGGTTCACCGTCTCCCCATCCACGCGGAGGCTTTGGGAGGAGATCACTGCCCGCTCGATGGCAGCCAGAGAGCTCTTCATTTCATCCCCGACGGGCAGATAGCCCTGCTTGGTGCGGATATCAATGGTGCGGGTGGCTTCATCATAGCTGATGGAGAACTGCTTCGCGCCGCCTTTGAGCAGCATGGCAAAATCACGCAGCTTCAGCCAGTTGTAATCATTGATCTTCACTGCCGGGAAGTCCTTTTTCACCTCGCCGATACGCAGCACATTGTTGGTACGGGTGGCAGTGGTGCTGCCGTCATCGTTCAGATAATGATACTCCTTCAGGTAGGGATTGTAGTTGATGCTGTAGGTGGCGCGCTCCGGATAATCCGGGTGGGTCTTGCCGGAGCCGTAGCGGATGCCGCTGCCCGAGGCAAAGCTGGTATTGATATCCCACTGATTGGGTGCGCCCCAGGAGGTCCAGCGGAACTGATTGGTGATGCCCCAATCCGCACGATCCTCGTTCATGGTGCCGGGGAAGGAGAGACCCCATTTGATGATGTCATCGTTAATGGAATTGCCCTTTTCATCCCAGCCGGGAACAGCGCTGCTGCCGCCGGGGACCTTATTGGGATCCAGGTAGGTCTCGCCGTTATAATAGATCTTCTTCATGAACTGATAGGTCAGCGGGTCATAGGCATAGAGCTCTTCGCGGGTGCTGAAGGGCGTCCAGACGCCGGTGATGGAGCCATCCACGGATTCACGCATGGTGCCGAACCAATAGGTGGAGACGGTGGCCAGCCATTCCGCCATGGAGCCGCCGGCATAGGTGTTGCTGTCCATCCAGAGATCGGTCTTGACCTGCTTCCAGATCTGGTGGCCTTCGAAGTTCAGGTCCGTGAAGTAGAGCATGCCGGGGAATTCCACGGAATGCACGCCTTCATGGTGCATGATGGATTCATGGTCGTAGCGGGTGTAGGGGTAATCCCGCAGCAGGGAGTATTCCATGCTGGAGCAGATGCCGTAGCCCAGACCCTCCGCATAGAGGACGGTGGGGCCTGCGTTGTAGAGGCTGCGGCGGTTGGGCGCCATATACATATGATTGTGATAGCCCAGAATATCCAGACCTGCGGAGCCGTATTCGCCGGTCTTCACGTTTTTATGATAGAAGAAGAAGTTGAAGCCGTCGGCGATGCGCTGGCCCAGGTAGTCCTGGCCGCCGGAGTACATGTAATAACTGTAATCTAAGCCCACAAGCAGGGAATTCTTCTGGGTCTCTGCGTCGGCGTAAACATAAATGCCGGTCTTTTCGCTGCGCATGATCTGGGTGTTCCAGGGCTTCAGCTGCACCTCATAGGTCTTGGCGGGCAGGGCGTTTCCGGCCCAGTCCTTCACAGCGGGGCTGCCCTTGAATTCCAGCTTCAGGCTGCCGTTCACCGCCACGGGGATGCGAACCGCGCCGCCGTTCACCGGCTGGTTCTTCTTGTCATAGGCCACATAGCCGCCCTTTGCTGCATCAAAGCGGACATATTCGCCCTTCTCCAATGCGCTGGGCATGCCGTAGAAATGAGAGCGGGGGATGGGCTCTGCCTTCACCAGCTTCTGCTCCTTGATGAATTCCGGGGTCTGTGCATCATAGACCTTGGGGCTGACAGCGTAGAAGGTACGCTCACTTTCAATATCCGCCTGCCAGCCGCTGATGTCGCCCAGATCGCCCATGAAGGGGGTGCCGATGGGGTTCAGATCCCGGTAATAGGCATCCTCGGTGAACCAGGGCTTATAGCCCTCTTCCACGCTGAGGCTGGAATCGAAGGCCTTCTGGATCTCTTCCTCCGTAAAGCCGCCGATCTCGCTGCCCATATAGCCGGTATTGAATTTGTTGCCGGTGACCTTCAGGGTCAGAGTCTTCCACATATAATATTCCATGACCAGAGCCGGGGAGGACTCTGCATCAAAGGTATAGGTGGTGCCGGCCTTGAAGGTGTAGCTTTCTTCACCGATCTGGATGGTATTATCCTTGGCAGGGGTCCATTTCAGGGACCAGTTCTGCAGGGTACGCAGCTCGTCCAGATCCTTGATCTCACGGTTAAAGACCACTTCCACCTGGCTGGGGGAGATCAGGTTCACTTCCTCCACCTGCAGCGGAGCATAGGGCTGGATCTTCCCGTTCACCACGGTGTAGTTATCCACCTGGTTATGCTTATACCAGGGAGCGCCCCAGCGGCGGGAGACATCCGAGCTGCCCGTGCCGCCGCCCACGAAGTATTCCCATTCGCCATAGACTTCCACCATGGATTCATAGAGCGCCAGGTCATATTCCAGCAGCTCCCGGCGGGTATTGATGGGGAAGGCTTCCTTCTGCCAGGTGGCAGCTTCCGGCAGGGCCTCAAAATAGACCAGGGTGCCGTAGACATAGTAATCCTCCAGGCTGTTCAGCACATTGGTGCCGGGCCAGAGCTTGGCGGCCTTGGATTTGGCATAGTTTTCCTGCAGGCGCTTATAGCAGTTATAGGCATCCGGATCATCATAGATGCCCAGGACGAATTTGCTCCAGCCATCCTTCACGCCCAGCTCCAGGAAGAGCTTGGCAAATTCCCGCAGCATCAGGAAGCTGGTGTCGGAGAAGGCCGTCTTGTTCTCGCCCTTCACGCGGCAGACATCTTCTGCGGTGGTAACGATGATGGGGATCTCCCGGCTGCCGGAGATGGTGACGCGGCTGTCCCAGTCCTTGGTCACGCCGGAAACATAGAGATGGCGATATTCCGGGACGGTGTAGACGCTCTGGCCGTTGCCCACCACCACAACGCGCATGCCCTGGGTATTGGCAGCGTTCACCAGCTGCTCGGAGCGGCCCACGGTGCGGTCGATGGCGGCGGTCACATAGGTGGAGACCACCCACTGAGCAGAGCGGTAATTATTCTGGAAATTGGTATAATGGCTTTCCGGATTTGTGGGATTCAGGCGGTTCGGGACCGCAGTGGGCACATGGGCGGTGGATTCGTCGGAGCAGCGGGAATTCTCATTGCCCCAGACCCACATCAGCCCGCGGGAGCCGCGGTTTCCCCGCTCGCCCTTGGTGCCGTTTTCCACCAGCTGATCCGTGAAGGTGTAGTACGGCACCCAGTCGGCAGCCACCTTAACAGCCTGCCCCTTGGCCTGGATCTCTACACGCTTGGCGGTCTCATCCGTGATGGTGTGATAGGTATGCGCGCCGGAGACCAGGGGCGTTTTCAGGCGAATGTTGATCACCGGTGCCTCGGCATATTCCCCCTGATCAAAATAAGAAAGGAACGCAAAATCAGCCTCTTTGCCATCCACATAGACGGTGAAGAGCTCCTCTGCCTGTGCTGCACTTTTCACCGGCTGGCTGTAGAGGATCTCCAGCTCCTGCCCGGTGATGAGATTTACCTTAGTGATGCCGCCGGAAGCCGGCTCTGCTGCCAGCGCCGAACCACATACGGCTGCAAAGAAAATACCCAGGGACAGGATCAAAAGGAGCAGCCTGAAAGCTTTTATCTTTTTCATGTAAACCCACCTTTCTGCCGCGGCCAAAGCCGGGAAAGCCCTGCTCAGGCCTGGAATTTTTAGTTTTTCAAGGTAAATGTCACATACTGCACGAACTTCTCTTCTGCACCCTTTGGTGCTTCCCCCTGACGGCCCGGCGAAGTTTGTTTCGCGGGGCCACTCCTGGCCAGGGGTTTCATCTTCCCAAGCAAGCATAGGCTTTTTTCTTCTCCCCCTCCCTTCCGGTAAAAAATGCAAAACACACGGGCGTGCTGCCCGGTCCTGCGCCATGACCAGAAAACGGCCTGCCCCGACAGGGCAAAAAGCCTGCAGCCGGAGCACATTAAGAGTATTGAAAAAATACATGCATATTCATATATTTTATTATATTATAAGTATTCTTTTCCTGTCAACAAATCCAAAAAATACGCAGACTTTTTGCCGGATGAGAAGCCTATACGCAATTTATAAGGGTTTTTAGTATAAGAACAAAAATTTCTTCGGCAAAAGTCTCTCCTGCAGTCGAATAAAGCATGCTGTAAAAAAGAGGAGCAGGTGCCGGAGCCCGGCCCGGGGGAAGGCACAAAAAAGCCCGGCAGCCTCTTTCGAGGGGCCGGGCTTTCTGTATCACAGGCAAAAGCTATTTCACAACGATATTCACCAGCTTGCCGGGGATGGCGATCTTCTTCACCGGGGTCTTTCCGGCGGTCCATTCCGCAAAGCCGGGCTGGCTTTCCGCCAAAGCGATCAGCTCTTCCTGGCTGGCCTGGGCAGAAACTTCCAGGCGGGCCTTGATCCTGCCGTTGATCTGCAGCACGATCTCCACGGAATCCTTGGCCAGGGCCGCTTCGGAATAGTCCGGCCACTGGGCCAGGTGGATGCTCTCTTCGTGGCCCAGCTCCATCCAGATCTCCTCTGCGATGTGGGGCACGAAGGGGGCCAGCAGCAGGGCCAGCTTCTCCACAGCCTCCGCCACCACAGCGGCGTTGGCCTCGCCCTTATCCAGGTATTCGGTGAAGGCATTCACCATCTCCATGATGGCGGAAATGGCGGTGTTGAACTGGAAGCGGACAGCGATATCCTCGGTGACGCGCTTGACCGTCACATGGCTCATGCGGTGCATATCCCGATCCGCGCCGGAGAGGGCGGCGGTATCCACGGCAGCGGCTTCCCGCAGGCCGGGAAGCTCCAGTGCCCGGCTGAAGAGACGCCAGACACGGTTCAGGAAGCGGTAGCAGCCTTCCACGGCGGCATCGTTCCATTCCAGGTCACGTTCCGGCGGGGCGGCAAAGAGGATGAAGAGGCGGGCGGTATCCACGCCGTATTTCTCGATGATGGTATCCGGGCTGACCACATTGCCCAGGGATTTGCTCATCTTTGCGCCGTCCTTCAGCACCATGCCCTGGGTGAGCAGGTTGGTGAAGGGCTCATCTGCTTCCACCAGACCCAGATCATGCAGGACCTTGGTGAGGAAGCGGGCGTACATCAGGTGCAGGATGGCATGCTCCACGCCGCCGATATACTGGTCAACGGGCATCCAGTAATCCGCCAGGCTCTTGTTGAAGGCCTCATTGGGGTCGTGGGCATCGCAGTAACGCAGGAAATACCAGCTGGAGCAGACGAAGGTGTCCATGGTATCCATCTCCCGGGTGGCAGGGCCGCCGCAGATGGGGCAGGTGGCATGGGCAAAGCTGGGGCTGGTCTTCAGCGGGCTTTCCCCGGTGGGCTTGAATTCCACATCCGTGGGCAGCAGCACAGGCAGCTGATCATCGGGAACCAGCTGTTCGCCGCATTTGGGGCAGTAGACGATGGGGATGGGCGCGCCCCAGTAACGCTGGCGGGAGATGAGCCAGTCACGCAGGCGGAAATTGACGATGCGCTTGCCCCAGCCCTTTTCTTCCACGAAATCGGCGATCTTTTCCAGCGCCTCCGGCATGGAGAGGCCGTCGAAATCACCGCTGTTTACCATATAACCGGCATGCTCCGTCCAGGCTTCCGTCAGCTCGCTGCCGTCCCAGCCTTCCGGGGCGATGACCCGCCGGATCTCCAGCCCGTATTTGCTGGCGAATTCAAAGTCGCGCTGATCATGGGCAGGAACACCCATGACCGCGCCGGTGCCGTATTCATAAAGCACATAGTTGGTGATCCAGATGGGGATCTTCTTCCCGCTGACCGGGTTGATGGCATAAGCGCCGATGAACATGCCCTCTTTTTCCAGATCAGAGCTGGTGCGGTCGATGAAGCTGAGCTGGCTGACCTTCTTCACGAAGTCCTTCACCGGCTGCTCGTATTCGGTGCCGGCAGTGAGCTTTGCCACCAGGGGATGCTCCGGTGCCAGCACCATGTAGGTGACGCCATAGACCGTATCCACACGGGTGGTGAAGACGGGGGCTGCATCGCCTGCTTCGGTGGTGAAGGTGAGCTGCACGCCTTCGCTGCGGCCGATCCAGTTTTCCTGCATGGTTTTTACCTTATCCGGCCAGCCGGGCAGCTTGACCAGATCATCCAGCAGGCGCTGGGCGTAATCGGTGATGCGGAAGAACCACTGTTCCAGATCCCGCTTTTCCACCACCTCGCCGCAGCGTTCGCATTTGCCCTCCACCACCTGCTCATTGGCGAGAACGGTGGCGCAGGAGGGGCACCAGTTGACAGCGGCCTTTTTCTTATAGGCCAGGCCCTTCTTATAAAGCTGGGTGAAGATCCACTGGGTCCATTTATAGTATTCCGGCAGGCAGGTGCCTTCTTCCCGATTCCAGTCATAGCTGATGCCCAGGGTCTTCAGCTGCTGCCGCATACTGTCCATATTGGCCAGGGTCCATTTGGCAGGCTCCACGCCGTTTTTGATGGCGGCATTTTCCGCGGGCAGGCCAAAGCTGTCCCAGCCCATAGGGTGCATGACGTTTTTGCCCTTCATGCTGTAGTAGCGGGCCAGCACATCACCGATGGAATAGTTCCGCACATGGCCCATATGCAGCTTGCCGGAGGGGTAAGGGAACATCTCCAGCAGGTAGAATTTTTCTTTTTCCGGGTCAGGCTGGACGCTATACAGGCCCTGCTCCTCCCAGGATTTTTGCCATTTGCCTTCAATGGCGGAAAAATCATATTTTCTCTCCATAGTTGCGTTCTCCTTTATTGGGCTTAGAAAGAAAAAGGGCTGCATCGCCCCAAACCGCGGTGCCCCGGCGCCTTCCAAAGGGAAGGCCTCCCGGGGTATTTGCCTTTGCATGAGCCGGGGCTTCCCGCTTCCCGGCAGCTTCTGCGTGCCGGCCGGGGAAAGGGGGATCCGGATAAAAAGAAAGAGACTGTCGGTGGGGACAGCCTCTTTGTTTGCTTGTCTGTAGTTGGCTGTATACCGGTTAGACAGTTCTCTGAACTTTACCGGAACGTAGGCAACGCGTGCAAACGGTGACCTTCTGCGGAGTCCCGTTAACATACGCGCGGACAGTCTGCAGGTTGGGTTTCCATTGGCGTTTCGTGCGGATATGGGAATGGCTGACGCTCATACCGGAATGAACAGTCTTACCGCAAATCTTACATTTTGCCATGCTTGGCACCTCCTTTGTCAGCGGATATCTCAAGCGGGAGCACCGCTTTTACGCACCACTCAATTTTAGCAGAAAAACAAGGGCTTGGCAAGGGCTTTTCTGTTTTTTTCGTGAAAAATCTTTTTTTCCCTGCCCCTGCCCCCTTTTCCGGGGGAAAGCCCTGCTCCGGAGGGGCCTGTTTTGCACCGGCAGCCTACATAGGCAGCGCCGTGGACCGCCCGCCTGCCGCAGCGGCTGCCCTGGGCACCAGCAAGGGCAGAGCCTTATGCAGGACCCGCACCTCCAGAGGCAGATGCCCGCAAAATTCCCCATCCACATCCAACTCCACACTGCGGGAGATCTCCTCATCCAAAGATTCGATCCGGATGGAATCCGTCTGGAAATACTGGATGGCCGGGTCGTTCAGAAAATCTCCGTTCAGAATGTAGGAGCTAAAATCCGTATCCTTCGGCAGGAGAGGCTTCTTTTTCACCAGCAGCACATCAAATTTTCCATCGCTCACATCTGCCTTATGCATCAGCCAGCGGATGGAGCCCACGGACATGGAGTTGGCGATCAGGCATAATCTCAGCTCCGCCTCCATAGTGTGTTCCGGGGAGCTGATCCGAACGGGCACCAGCGTAGCCAGCTGCTCCGGCGCGCTCCATACCCCGGTAAGATAATAGGCCAGCTTCCCAAGGACCCCCTTGAAGTCCTGCTGCGTGCTGTGGGCGATCTCCGTAAAAGCACCAAAGGAGGCCACATTGATGAAATAGCGGCCGTTTGCCATACCCACATCCACCAGGCGCTGCTGCCCCTCCTGCACCATCCGGCAGAATTCCTCCGGATCCTGCGGCAGCTTCATGCTATAGGCAAAATCATTGCTGGTGCCTGCTGCCAAAATGGCCAGGGGTGCGCCACAGCCGCCCTGCATCAATCCATGCAGGATCTCATTGATGGTGCCATCCCCACCGCAGCCGATCACCAGATCAAATTCACCCGGCTGCAGCCGGGCAGCCGTATCCCGCGCATCCCCCCGCGCTTTGGTGGGGCTGACACTGATCTGCTCCGCCGTGCCCTCCAGAAGCAGGCGGCCAAGGATGATCTCCAGATTCTTCTGGATGACACGGCGGCCGGATTTGGGATTCATGATGACCTTGATTTTGATGGGACATACTCCTTTCTGCACTTCCATTGATCCTATCTTTACATATATAATACATACTTCTGCGCTGGCATGAATATTCTACAAGCCAAAGGAAAATCCTTTCTGCTTCAAATTAAGTTCAGCTTCCCCCTTTTTCCGGCAGGAGCCGTCCGTTTTCTTTTACAGGATTCAAAATTTTTTCAGGTTTATGATATTGACAAAGGCAAAATAACAGCGTATCGTATAACACATTGTTGTGTTTTAGAATATATCTATTTTAGATATAATTGGAGGCGTACTTATGTTTTCCGCACAGTTGCAGGCTTTGCATATCCTTCGCTCCATCCGGGTGAATTTCCAGCGGCGCATGGAGCCGATCCTTCGGGAGGCTGATCTTTCCCTGATTCAGATCCTCCTGTTGCTGGGGATCAGCAGCGGTGATATCGAAAATGTCAATGGCGTCTGCCGCGTGCTGGAGCTGGGCCAGGGGAATGCCTCCACACTATGTAAAAAAATGGAGCAAAGCGGCCTGCTGCTGCGGGAACGCAGCAGGCAGGACGAGCGGGTGGTGCAGCTTTCCCTGACCCAGGCCGGGGAAGAAAAGGTGCAGACACTGCTGCAGGAGATCGACCGGCGCTGGGGGCAGGTCCACCGGGATCACCCGGCCCTTGTCCGGCAGCTGATGGAGGGCCTGGCTGCCGCCGATGCCCTGCTGCGCCTGCCGGAGGAGCAGGAGTAGCTGCTCTTCCGCCCCGCCACTGTGGGATGCCCCGGAACAAAGAACAAAAAATCGGTCTC
>JAUMYD010000174.1:535-3410 GCA_030528765.1 Bacillota bacterium | reverse complement strand
AGCACGTTCTTTTTTCTTTCCCGAATGTGTAACACATCATTGACAAACCTACAATACGAAGGAAGGCCACTCCACTGAAACAAAAGTCTATTATATGCAGGAATCCTTTCCCAGCATGAAATCCGTAGGAATCTTCCAGCGCTTGCTTTTGATGCTAGCAGCAAAAGGATACATAGAGAATTACTATGGCGCATGCTCTGCTCCTATGCTCCGTCTAAAAAAATGCTTCATTAAAAATACACTTCACCACTGAAAAAACTTCCTGAGAATAAAATGGAGGGATTAGGATGGCAGATCACATTCTGGCAGGCAGTATACAGGAAAATGATTGGTGGAAAAAACTGGTTTTAGCCTGTGCCCGACTGGATGAACCTTTTCAGATCCACTGCTGGAAGGATGAAAGCACTGAAATAAAAATGCTCGCCCCCTTCGCCGTGCCGAAAAGCTTTCCCTGGAAGCACGGAATCGTCTTTGAAGGGCGTATCAGCAAAGAATTTCTGGGTTTTCTTTGCGCCCTACCCAAGCCAGAGGCTCGCGACGGATACAACAAAATGACGCCCTTTTTTACCATTGTACTGGGAGAAGCAATGGAGAGCTGCCACTATGGGACGGAAATATATCTCGCAAAAAAAAATCCGGAACAGCTGCAGCAGATCGAAAAAATCCTCAGTGAAATAGAAAGCCGTTGCCTGCTCCACCGCAATCTTTAAACAGCTCCCCGCAAAAGAAGGCAAAAAAACCATCAGCCAGGCAAAACCGCCTCTCTGATGGTTTTTATTTTTTAAATGATCTTTTTTGATTATCTTCCCAAAAACAGCTTTGGCAAGCATGGATCAGGAAGAGAAAATGTACTGGGTGACCGCACCAGCCAGCCTTTGATCTGTCATCAGACGACGAAAGGCATCCACCACATCTGGATCCAATATCTGCCCACTATACAAATCCAGCTCATCCAGGGCTTCTCTGGGCTCCAGCACCCGGCCTCCATCGTGAGGATGGGTAAAATAATCATACATCTGTACCAGCTTAAAAATACGGCAGCTCAAGGGGATGCTACGACCGTACATGGCCTTTGCCCCTCCGCCATTGTAATATTCCTCGTGGGAAAGAATGAGTGTGGAAGCCCGGCGCAGCTGTGGAATATTGGCTGCAATCTTTGCCCCCAAATCAATATGACGGTCCAGGATATCCTGCTCTTCCCGGCTGAGCTTTCCTTCTTTTTCCAAAATGCTGTCAGGAACCCCCACAAGGCCGATATCATGGCAATAGCAAAGCAGGCGCAAAGCCTCCTGCTCAGAGGGACGCAGATGCATCAATGCAGCCAAACGAAGGCAGTGGTAATGCATACGAACAGCAGGGGATGCACTGTTCTGATCACCAAAGAGCAAGCGCTGATAAGCAGGAGAAAGGCGCCGATAGTGGCGGTTTATCAAGCCCCAAAGCAAAATGAAGCCGGACAAAAACAATCGCAGCAAAAGCCGCTGAGGGGCCACCGATCCCCACAGAGCCTCTGACAAACCCAGCTGTCCGCTGAAGCTCATCAGGAGTGCATCCGCCAGCCACAGCAAGAGTGCAAGGCATATATAGTAAAACAAGCGAAATAAACGGTTCATTTTTTCAGAAATCCTTCTCATTCTAAAGCAAACATTGAAGATTTCTGCAAAGCATAACGCTTTCCTTCCTGTTTCTATCTGTTTTTTCTACAAAAGAAAGGCTTCCGGACAGAGCGGTCGCAAAACCTCGATCACGCGATTGATAGGAATAGCAAAGCCCATGCTTTCAAATTCCGGATCCACAATTTTGATGCTGTTGATCCCGATCACCCTTCCAGCAGAATCCACCAAAGGGCCTCCGCTGTTCCCAGGATTGATGGCAGCATCTGTTTGGAGCAGGTTTACCAGTTTTCCCTGACTCAGCTCCACTTCCCGATCCACACCGGAGATCACGCCCATGGTCATCGAGCGGGCAAATTGTGCGCCACCCGGATTCCCAATGGGGAAGACCATCTGCCCCACCCTGACCACGCTGCTGTCCCCCAAAACTGCCACAGGAAGCTCTGGCAGATCGATTTTCAGCAAAGCCAGATCATCAAAGGGAACCTCTGCAATGATCTCTGCATTCGCACGGCGCCCATCAGCCAGTATCACTTCCACTTCAATAGCCTTGGCGACCACATGATGATTGGTCACAATATACCCCCGGCCGGAAACGATCACTCCGGAGCCACTGCCCAAAACCAGCACATCCTTATCTGCCGAATCTTTCTGCAAGCTTGCACAGCTGATATAGGCTACAGTGGGGGCAGTCGACTCAAAAATTTTTGGAATGAAAGAAAATGCATTTATTTCCGGTTCATTGGAAACGCTACCGGGGAAAAGCCCACGAGCAGATAGGGCAAGTCCTGCGCAGAGAAAAAAAGCTGCTGTAGAATACAGCAGCTTTTCAGCAAAATGCTTATGGTTTACCCTTCGGAATAAGCGGCTTTTCTTCAAGGTAACACCTCCATTCCTGTTAATATAGCTCAATCAATGGGTGAGCTGTGCTCCGTGGCGCAACAGAAATATGAACATGCTCCATATGTGGGCAGCCCTGCAACTCTTCGCAGACCTGCTTCATGGCGCGTTCCGGCTCGTTATTGGTGTGGGAGAGGTGAGCCAGCAGTACCGCTTGGCTGCGCTCCCCCAGAAGAGCTGCCAAAGCCTGGCCGGACTGCCGATTAGAAAGGTGCCCATGAGAGGAAAGTATCCTCTGCTTAAGAAATTGCGGATATGGACCGCAGCGGAGCATATCCGCACAGTAGTTTGCCTCAAAAACCAAACCTTCAATATTGCTGAGCATCCGCTTCATTGAAGGGGTTATGCTACCTGTATCCGTT
>JAUMYD010000174.1:0-525 GCA_030528765.1 Bacillota bacterium | reverse complement strand
GCCACAGCCACCCGTTTGCCCGCATGCTCAAAAAGCATGCCCACAGGCTGCACCGCATCGTGGGAAAGACGAAAGAAATCCAGGCCCAGCTCCCCGATCTCCATACCATATTCAAATTTATGCCGCTGCCAGGGAAAAAAGTCCTCGCGAAAGGGAAGCTTCTCCCAAGTTTGCTCGCTTGCAAAAACGGGTATCCCAAAATGCTTGGCAATGCGTGCCGCTCCATTGATATGATCCGTATGTTCATGTGTAATGAACAAGGCTTTCAAAGCACCTTCTCCTACGGAAAACTGACTGAGAGCAGCTTTTAACGCTTTCAGACTGCAGCCGCCATCAACCAAAACATGAGTCTTCCCCCCACCCACATATACGCAATTTCCGGAGCTCCCGGAACAAATAGTAGCAAATCTCATACTTGCTCTTTCCTCCCAAAAAATCACAACAGTATTTATTCTATCATAGTAGAAGCCGAAGAACAAGCAAAGCAAAAGAAAGCCGTTCCCGAAAAGTGTAGGTGATACAATG
>JAUMYD010000173.1 GCA_030528765.1 Bacillota bacterium | reverse complement strand
TCTTTCTCGATGCGGGCGATCTCCTTATCCAGATCGATCAGACCGGCCAGAGGCAGATAGGCATCCACACCGCGGACATGGGCTTTTGCCGCCATATCCGGCACCGGGCTTTCCGGGCTGACGAATTCGATGCTTTCCGCTGAAGCCAGCATCCTGATATAGCTTTCCGCTTCCTGCATCTGGCAGAGCAGCTCTTCCCCGGCGCTGATGATGACCGGCGCCTTTTTGCCGGTGGGAACATTCATTTCCGCCCGCATATTGCGGATGGCTCGGATCAGATCCATCACGGTCTGCATCTGCTTTTCTTCCGCTTCATAGAGGGTGGCGCCCTGGCCGTTGGGGTATTTCACCAGCATGATGCTATCCCCTTCATGGGGCAGCTGCTGCCAGAGCTCCTCGGTGATGAAGGGCGCGAAGGGGTGGAGCAGCTCCAGAATGCCCCGGAGCACCGTGGAGAGGACCCTCTGCGCCGTGTGCTTCTGCTCCGGCGTGCCCTTGTAAAGCCGCAGCTTGGCCAGCTCCACATACCAGTCGCAGAATTCATCCCAGGCGAAATCATAAATGGCGCGCAGGGCCTCGCCCAGCTCGTATTTTTCCAGGTTGGCATCGGCATCCGCAGAGACCCTGGCCAAACGGGTCAGCAGCCACTTGTCCGCCAGCGTCAGTTCCAGCGGATAAGCATCTGCCTGGTAATCCTGCAGGTTCATGAGGGCAAAGCGGGTGGCGTTCCACAGCTTGTTCATGAAGTTGCGGGCGCCTTCCAGACGTTCCTGCTGGAAGCGCATGTCATTGCCGGGGCTGATGCCCGTGACCAGAGTGAAGCGCAGGGAATCCGCGCCGTACTGATCGATGATCTCCAAAGGATCAATGCCGTTGCCCAGAGATTTGCTCATCTTCCGACCCTGTGCATCCCGAACCAGACCGTGGATGAACACATCGGAGAAGGGCTTCTGCTTCATCTGCTCCATGGCAGAGAACATCATGCGGGCAACCCAGAAGAAAATAATATCATAACCCGTCACCAGCACGTTGGTGGGGTAGAAGCTTTTCAGAAGTTCCGTATCATCCGGCCAGCCCAGGGTAGAGAAGGGCCACATGCCGGAGCTGAACCAGGTATCCAGCACGTCCGGATCCTGTTCCAGATGGCTGCCGCCGCATTTGGGGCAGACCGTGGGGTCTTCCACCTGGCAGATCACTTCGCCGCAGTCCTGGCAGTACCAGACGGGGATGCGGTGGCCCCACCAGAGCTGGCGGGAGATGCACCAGTCGCGGATGTTTTCCAGCCAGTTGGTGTAGGTCTTGGTGAAGCGGCTGGGGACGAAGCGGGTCTCCCCATCCAGAACGGCCTTGATGGCAGGCTCCGCCAGGGGTTCCATCTTCACGAACCACTGGGGAGAAACCAGGGGTTCCACCACGGTGTGGCAGCGATAGCATTCACCTACAGAGTGGCTCAAATCCGTAATATCCTCCAGCAGACCCAGCTCGCGGAATTCCTCCACCAGCTTGGCCCGGCATTCCAGCATCTCCATGCCCGCATATTTGCCGGCGTTTTCGTTCATCCTGCCATCCTTGCCGATGACAGCGATCTGCTCCAGCTTATGCCGCAGGCCGATCTCAAAGTCATTGGGGTCGTGGGCCGGGGTGATCTTCACCGCGCCGGTGCCGAATTCCCGATCCACATACTCATCGGCGATGATGGGGATCTCCCGGTTCATCACCGGCAGCAGGACGGTTTTGCCGATCTTATCGGTGTAGCGTTCATCCTCTGGATGCACCGCCACCGCCGTATCGCCCAGCAGGGTCTCCGGGCGGGTGGTCGCCACCACCACATAGCCGCTGCCGTCGGTATAAGGATAGCGCAGATGCCAGAGATGGCCGTCCCGCTCCGTATGTTCCACTTCGATGTCGGAAATGGTGGTCTGGCAATGGCTGCACCAGTTGACGATGTAGGAGCCCCGATAGATCAGGCCCTTATTATATAATTCCACGAAAGCTTCCCGCACAGCCCGGGAGCAGCCCTCGTCCAGCGTGAAGCGTTCCAGCTCCCAATCGCAGGAGCTGCCCATCATGTGCATCTGCTCCACGATGCGGTCATGGTAGCGATGCTTCCATTCCCAGGTCTTTTCCAGGAAAGCTTCCCGGCCGATGTCATATTTGCTGATGCCTTCCTTGGCCAGGGCTTCCTCCACCTTGGCCTGGGTGGCGATGCCCGCGTGATCCGTGCCGGGCAGCCAGAGTGTGCGGCGGCCCTGCATCCGGCGCCAGCGTGTCAGCACATCCTGCAAGGTGTTATCCAGGGCATGACCCATGTGCAGCTGGCCGGTGACATTGGGCGGCGGCATGACGATGCAGAAGGGTTCCCCCTCCGGGTTGATCTTATGGCTGAAATAGCCATGCTCCAGCCAGAATTTATACCATTTCTGCTCCACATCCTGGGGCTGATATACGGTAGGGATGGCCGGGCTCTGTTTGCTTTCTTCCATATTTATACTCTCCCTGCTATAATATCTATGCACATTGATGGCAGGCCAAAGCCTATTCAGCCATCGTATCTAATTATTTTAACACAAGCCCAGACATATAGCAAGTACGCAGGGGAAATCTCTCGTTTTACTTATCCGTGGCTGAGCTTCGGCTTCGAAGATTTTCCGTTCACGGCTTCAAACAGAAAAACATACTGAGCTGCATATAAAAATTCAGCCGAAGAATGCACCGGAAAAACACACCTCCTGGCAAAAACGGCAACGATACAAGGGGCAAGGAGTAAATCATTTAAAAAGCATCCCCTTATAAGCCCAACAAAGGTAGATTCTTTGTATCACCGGCTCAGCCCAACGGACAACAAAGAGAGCCCGGCAAAACGCAGGAAGCGGCAGGATCCCCCAAAGATTCCCCTATTACGAGCCGCAAATCTTGCAATCCGGAAAAGAAAGAGGTAAAATAGATATAGCTTTGCATGAAAAAAGCAAAAGGAGATGCCGCAATGAGTACCTTACACATCGTTGATCATCCAATGATTCAGCACAAATTAACAAAAATGCGCTGCAAGGAAACCAGCATCAAGGATTTCCGCCAGCTGCTGAACGAAATTTCTCTGCTCATGGGCTACGAAGTCACCCGTGATCTGCCGCTGGAAGAAATCGATATCGAAACCCCCATGGAAGCAGCAAAGGGCTACCGCATCTCCGGAAAGAAGCTGACCATCGTTCCCATTCTCCGGGCGGGCTTGGGCATGGTCAGCGGCTTGGTCGATCTGATGCCCGGGGCCAGGATCGGCCACATTGGCCTCCACAGAAACGAGGAGACCCATAATCCTGTTTTCTATTACTGCAAAATGCCCCCGGATATTGAAGATCGCTTCGTTCTTCTGGTTGACCCCATGCTGGCAACGGGTGGTTCTGCCTGCGGCGCCATCAGCC
>JAUMYD010000172.1 GCA_030528765.1 Bacillota bacterium | reverse complement strand
TTCCTCCTGGCTGTTTCCTGTAGGGGAAGTCCAGCTCCCGGCAGCAGCTTCGGGTGGGCAGGCATATGGATAGGTGGAAGCTGGGGGAGTGGGCTGCGGAGCCAGATTTCCCAGCAGAGAGAGCAGATTCAGCAGCTGGGAAGCATCCGGAGCCGGTTTTTTCTCCGCAGTCTTGCTGGAGCTCTTTTCTGGTGGGGTCTCTTCCCTCTGTTCATCCTGTGGATCGGCCAGCGGCTGTGCTTCCACATCCACGATAGGATCCTCCGCCCCCATTTTTTTGACAGGGGCGGCAGTGGGAATATGCTTCATCAGCGACATAAGATTCCCAAGGGATTGAAGATCAGGGCCCGGGGCGGGGCTGCTGCCCAGACCGGCCAGCGCAGAAAGGCCGGAAAGTGCAGAAAAGCTTCCCCGAGCGGGATCTGCCGAGAAGCCGCCCAGGCCGCTCAAAAGATTCAGTATTCCGCTGCCGGACATATTCGCCCCCCTTTCTTCTTTCAGTTTATGCAGAGCCGCGGCCAACGTGTATGTCCACCCGTTGGTTTCCTGCTTTTTTCCGGGGCCGGAAGGCGTCTACGCAAAAAGGGCGAAGAAAAGAGGCTCCGCTGGGGAGCCTCAGGATGCCCTGTCGGAACGGAGATATTTGTTCCCGGCCGGGCAGCAACAAGGAGGGCAGCAGAGTGCTTCCACTCTGCCGGAAAAAACGCCGGTGACTGTGCCGGCGCTTTTTCCGCATAAATGTGTGCTGCGGGGAAGCCTGGCCTGCCCGTCCACAGCCCTCAGCAGCAGCCTTCGCAGGAGCCATGCCCCAGCA
Source organism: Bacillota bacterium (assembly GCA_030528765.1). Lineage (GTDB taxonomy): Bacteria > Bacillota > Dehalobacteriia > UBA4068 > UBA4068 > RGIG3155. The sequence continues at coordinate 2,623 of JAUMYD010000172.1, read as the reverse complement.
GCTGCCCCAAAAACTGCAGAACGATCAGCATGATGATGAGGTTCAGCAGACAGCCCCAGAGATTGCTTCCGCAGCTGCTGCCGATTTCGTTTTCCCGGGCCTGGCAGCGGGCACCGGAGCAGGAATAGGGATTGGAATTGGAATTGGGATAGCAATTCATGCTCTTTCCCCCTTTCAGCAGCAGGAACCGCAGTTCAGCCCGTTGTTCCCGCTGATGATGTTGCAGAGGAACTCAAGCACGATGAAGAGAATGATCAGGTTGATCAGGCAGCTCCACAGCTCATTGTTGCAGCCCTCATTACAGCCGCATCCTCCAAAGTTAAACATAGCCATCTCTCCTTTGCTGTTTATTTATTTGGCCTTTGACCGAAATGTCCTTGCCAGTATCGCGCAGCAGGGGCGAGACAGCGTTTTCGGCGTCTTCGCCGGCTTTTTGCGTTTTGACTTTCCGGTCTTGGTATATGATATGCGGCGGCAGGCAGATGGTGCAATCCAGCGGCCTGATTTTTTCCGGGGAAAAGAAAAGCGGTACATGGAAAAAGATCCATGTACCGCTTTTTCAGGCAGTTTCGCTTCAACAGGGCCAATGTATCCGGTTTAAAGCTTATTTACCGGGGACGTAATTGGTGTTGGTGTTGATGGCGATGGTGTTGTTGCTATAGGTGATGCCAAAGTTGAGCAGAACGCCCAGATCGCGGAGCATGACATAGTTGCTGCCGTCGATATTGAAGGCTGCGGGGTTGATCGCAGTGTTGTTCAGGTAGAACTTCTGGGTGCTCAGTGCAGCACGGGTGTAATTGCTGATGGCTGCATTTTCGGTGCCATTGGCAACATAAGTGCTGCCGGTGGTCAGATATGCAGACTGGGTGCTGTCATTGAAGCTGACGCCAAAGCCCTTGGAGGTGCCGCTCAGGAGCAGAGCCACATCGCGGAGCTGCAGGAAGTTATTGCCGTTGATGTTGTAAGCGGTGAGGGTCTTGGAAGCGCCGTTCACGGTTACGTTCTGCTTGCTGACCTTGATGGTCTTCACATCGGGAACACGGTAGATGCTGACGCTGTAGACATTGCTATCCATGCCCTTCTGGTAATTGGTGATGGTGAAGACATTCAGGCCCTGAGCCAGATTGAAGGTGCCGGTGGCAGAACCGGAACCAGTCTTGCTGCCGGCGCCGGCGATGGTCACGGAGCAGGCGCTGCTTTCAGCGGTAGCAGTGATGGTAGCGGTAGCAGCGGAGGTGTAGCCGATGTAGTTCAGCTGTGTAGCATTGAAAGCAGGGCTCATGGCTTTGCTCAGGCCACTGATGGTCAGAGCTTTCAGAGCGGTGCTGTTGCCGCCGTTGATGGTCAGGGTGTAGGTATCATCGGTTTCGCAGTCTTCAGCGACAACAACGATCTCATATTTGTTGGTGGTCGCGGGATCGATACCGATGGTAGCAGTCATGGCTTTGCTGCTGCCGGTGCCCACGAATTCATCGTTGATGAACACATAAGCATTTTTGTCAGCCAGCTTGAGGGAGATTTTGCCGTAGATCTGATCTTCATCTTCCACAGCGGCGGTGTAAGCTTTCACATCTTCATCGAATTCGGGGGTCAGATCAACATCGTTCTTGATGGAGCTGGTCTTTTTGCCGGTGCTCAGTGCCAGATCCTTCAGTTCGGTGTCATTTTCCAGATCATCGTCATCAGCGGTGTAGATCACGACTTCATAAGTGGTGGTGAAGCCATATTCGTCTTCGATGGTGATTTTTTCCAGCTTTTCAGCTTCGTACCATTCATCATCGTCATCGCCGTCAACGGCATCGCTGCCGTCATAGGAGATCTGATCTTCATCGTTGCCGGTCAGAGCCTGGAAGTAGATGTCATCGCCTTCGCTGTCATAGGGAACGAAGACATAGATCTTTTCTTTGCCCACGAAGGAGAGGAAGGGGCTCTTGCTGTTATCATCGTCATTAGCGATGAATTCTTTGATGCTGCCGCCTTCATAATCTTCGTTGGAAACATAGAGGGTGTAGGTCTGGCTGGCTTTGTCGCTGCCGACTTCCACAGTGATATCGATTTCGATCTCGTAAGTGTCTTTCTTCAGAGCGAAATCATACCATTCTTCATCGTCCACGTCCAGCTCATCGCCTTCTACTTCGAGAGTCTCAACGTATTTGGCGTTGCTGGGGATGGGCAGGATGTAGAGATCTTCCCAATCTTCATCAAAGGTATAGGTAGCTGCGAAATTGCTGCTGAATTTGGTGACTTCATCAGCTTTTCTTTCGTTGTCATCATCATAAAGCAGGATGCTGTCCAGGGTGGGACGGATCATGTTGTAGGTTTCGCTGATGATGGTGCTGCTGCCCTTCTTGACAGTGATGATGATGGCGTTGGCATCAGCAGAGTAATCTGCTTTGTAGACGCCGCTGGAAGCGGTGACCTTGGTGCCGCCAACATAAACGTCCATGCCACTTTCCAGACCGTTCACTTTGAAGTAAACAGTGCCTTTGCCGTTATCGCGGGCGATATATTTTTTGCCGCCGTCGGTTTCAACATCCAGCTTGCTGTTTTCGCTGGCATTGGATTTGCTGTAAAGATCGCTGATGGAAACTTCAATCTCAAGACAGGAAAAGATGCGATCAAA
>JAUMYD010000028.1 GCA_030528765.1 Bacillota bacterium | reverse complement strand
CAGGCCCCAGAAGAGATCAGAGCCGCCCACATGGGAATGCTGGCTGCTTTCCCCGCCGTAGAAGGTCGCGTATTTTGGATCATCCGGAACCGGACGGCTGACAGGCCCACGGGAGGATTTCCCCAAAAAGGCGGAAACCAGCAGCCCTGCCATGAGGATGATGAAGAGCATCAACCAGGCGATGGGGTTCCAATACCCTGCAGTGCTGTAATCCAGCGGAAATGCAGCTTCTGCGGAAAGCCCCAGCTGTTGCCCATAACCGGCACCCATCATAGCATCGATATAGCCGCTGGTATTGACCGTGGCAGCGCTCGCTGGGAAGATCAGATACTGATTGATCAGGCCCGGGAACAGACCGGTGACAGCACAGAGGATGGCCATCAGCCACATAGGCCAGCGCATGGAGAAAGGGATCTCCTTCGCCTTCTCACAGCCCGGAGCCAGCTGCCCGAAAAAGACAGACTGGGTCACTTTGATGAAGGAAGCCAGCGTCAGTACGCTGACCAGCAAGCCCACGATGGTGACCAGGGCGTAGAAGAAGCTGCCCTCCAGAGCAGCCTTTTCATAGGCAGCCTGGTAGATCATCCACTTGGACATAAAACCATTGAAGGGGGGCAAGCCGCTGATGGAAAAGGCACCGATCAGGAAAATAATGGTGGTCTGGGGCATTTTCTTTGCCAGGCCGCCCAGTTTATCCAGATCCGTGGTGCCAACGCTATAAAACACGGCACCGGCGCAGAGGAAAAGCAGGCCTTTAAACAAGGTATGGTTCAGTGCATGATACAGGCCGCCGCTGATGCCCAATGCTGTGGCCAGTCCCACAGCCGTCAGCACATAACCTATCTGCGAAATGCTGTGGTAAGCCAGCAGACGTTTAAAATCGTGCTGGGAAAGGGCCATTGTCACACCAATAAACATGGTCAGGCAGCCCAGGATCACGATCATGTATTGCACTGCGGCCTGATCCATAGCCTGGAAAACCATGTAGACCAGGCGGATCATGCCGTAAATCCCTGCTTTGTTTACCATTCCGGAGAAAACCATGGAAATGGAAGAGGGTGCCGTCATATAGGCATCCGCTGCTACCGGGTGGAAAGGAACCACATAGGATTTCACTGCATAACCGGCAAAAAGCAAAGCAAAGCCAAAAATCGTAGCCGGCGTCAGGCCCTCTGCCGCGAGCAGAGCAGAGATCTGTGCCAGGCTCAGGGTATGAGTCTGCGCGTAGATCAGGATCACGCCGGTCAGGATGAAGGCAGAGCCGATGGAGCCAACCACCAGATACTTGAAGGATGCTTCCAAGGAGCCCCTGGCCCAGTTCCGGAAGGCCGTCAGCGCGACCGAAGCAAAGGTCAGGATCTCCACCATGATATACATGTTGAACAGATCGCCGGAAAGCACCAGACCAAGAACACCACCGCCCAGCATCAGGAAAAGGGTGTAATACTTATCCAGCGCATCGTCCCGGCTCATATATTTCAGCGAGAAAACAGCAGCCAGGAAGATTGTCAGCACCACCAGAAGGGCGAAGAAGAGCCCCAGGGCATCCACCTCCAGCCCAATGCCGAAGGCAAAGCCGGAGACCGGCTCCCAGCCGCCCAGCCAGTAGCTGAAAATTTCCCCATCGATCAGGATGGGTTTGATCAGGCAGCAGATCAAAACCAGGGGAATGGCGGAAAACAAAACAGCCAGGCTGTTCCGGATAAAGCGGTTCTTTCCGCCGAAAATCACGATCAAAAAGGAACCCAGAAACAGGCTCATTATGGAGAGAATGGGAAAATGCTGTGTCATCCGTTCAACCTCCTGATCCGACCTGCTTCCAAGGTCTTGTATTTTTGTTTGATCTTAATGACGAGGGAAAGGGCCATAGCCATAACACAGGCGCCAATGACAATGGAAGTCAGTGTCAGGGCCTGCGGCACAGGATCCACAAAAAAGGCACCGGGATCCAGCTCAGAAATGGTGAAGATCGGGGCTGTACCCCCAGGGTTAAAGCCGATGCTGACAATGAGCAGGTTCACCCCATAATCCATCAGGCACATGCCCATAACGATCTTGATCAGGTTTTTCTTCATGACAATGGCGTATAGGCCCAGGAACAACAGCAGCACAGCACCGATATAATTAGCAATGATCATCTGCGCAGCCCTCCTCTTCCTCTTCTTCTTCCTCTTCATCCGGCTGCGCCAGCAGGCTCAGCATCAGGAGAAGCAAAAAGCTGACACCAGTCATGACCTTATAGCCAACGGTCACGTTCATAAAGGCAACTGTACCGGCAGAGAGCAGGTGGCCGATCTCACCATTGGCAAAAAAGATATTGCGGCAGAAATAGGTCCCCGTAAAGAGGCCCGCCAAAGCCAGGCCCACATAAAGCACGGCAGCAAAGGCTTCGTTCTTTTTCAGCATCTCCATTTTCAGGGACTTGTTGGTCACTTCCCAGCCATAGCCCAAAAAGAGCAAAATAGCCACGGAAGCCACCAGAACGCCGCCCTGAAAGCCGCCGCCCGGAGTCAGGTGCCCGTGAAGCACTACGGAAAGGCCCAGTACCAGAGCAAACGGCATGAAGAAATCCGCTGCATTCTTCAGCAGCAAATTGCTGCGTTTAATCCGCTTTTTGCTGGCCATTGGCAGCCCCCCCTTTCTTTGCTTTCCGCAAGATCGCCATAGAACCGGCGATCGCGGTGATGAGGATAAAAGCTTCTCCCATGGTATCGTAGCCACGGAAATCGAAGACAACTGCAGTGACTGCGTTCGTGGAATTGGTCAAAGCCAGATCCTCCTGAACGATAATATCCGCAACACCATCCGGATCAGAAACATCATAGTCCTGTGGGTCATCATAAAGCTCTGTCACATCCGTATCGGAGCCGTCATAGGTGGGGCCCAGCTCCACCAGGTTTGCGGCGGCCCAAAGGCCAGCCAGCAAAAATACAAGCAGGGAAAAAAGGGTGAAATATTTTTTCATCATTCCTCATCCTCCTCCCTGGCGTTCACCTTGCGCAGGGTAATCACAAAGAGTGCGGTGGTCAGAACCGCGCCCACGGAAGCCTCGGCAATGGCTACATCCGGCGCCTGGAGAATAATGAATTCCAATGCAACGAAGGCACCCGTTGCACCCAGGCAGATCACAGAGGAAAGCAATTTTTTGCTGCTGACGGTGAGTACCGCGCAAACCACAATAGCAAGAATCACCAGGGTATTCAGTATAACAACACCGCTACCGCTCATCCGCTTCATCCCTCCCATAATCATCCTGAACCATCGGCTTTCTCGGCCGAATGCCGCGTTTATAGGCAGCACGGGATAAGGTATTCCCCACGATGGGGTTGGTCAGCAGCACGAAGCCGCCGATAATCAGAACTTTTACCGCCATGGAGGCGTTATGTTCCACAAAAATCGCATACAGCAAAGCAGCCAGAACGATGCCCAGCAGCCCGAAGGTGGGGATATTTGTGCTGGCCTGCATCCGGCTGAAGAAATCGGGCATCCGCAGAATACCCAGGGTGCCGGCCAGAGCAAAAAAACAGCCCACAACCAGCAAAATGTCGATGAGAATACGCAAGATCAGCATCACAGTGTTCCCTCCAGATATTTCGCTACAAGTACAGTACTGATGAAACCCAGAATAGAGACAACGAGCGCCACATCCAGATAAATACTGCGGCCGGAGAACAGGGCCACCATAACAAGGGCACAGGCGCAAAGGTTTTCGATGCAATCCGCGCAGAGCGCCCGGTCTGCCACAGTGGGGCCCTTATACAGCCGCCAGATCAGGCACAGGGCAAGCAGGACGAAGAAAATGCCAACAATAATAAATTCAATCATTCCCAGATCCTCCTTGTCCATTTTTCCAGGCGGCCTTTAATCAGCTCTCCGGCTGCTTCCGGCCGGCCATCTTCCACATTGATCCAGTGAATATAGAAATAGTTCCTGCCATCCTCTTCCACAATATCCATGGTGATGGTTCCGGGGGTCATGGTGATGGAATTGGCCAGCATGGAAAGGCCATATTCCGAATGCACATCCACTGGAACCTTTACGATCCCCGGATTGATATTCGGCCCCCGGGAAAAGGAACGTTTGGCCATATCCCAGTTTGCCTTTGCCAATTCTTCTATAAAAACTACCAGGCAATACCAGATGAGCGAAAAAAGACGCAGCGGATTGGCAATGCGCATTTTCCCCGTATGAATGAAAAAACGGGAAGCAAACAGCGCCACCAGCAGAGAAATCACAGCGCCGGCGATCAGCTCTTCCACATTCAAAGACCAATTGATCAGAATCCAGAAAAGGTAGCAGACAAAAAAGGTCACAATTACAGAAACAAACCTGGTTTTAGGCACATCCTCACCTCCATAGATCTTTTACTTCTGCAGCTTGGCATCGATTTTCCGGCAGAGCCACTCTGTCAGCTCCTGGCAGCCCTCGCCGTTTCTGGCAGAAACGCGGAAAAGAGACAGCTTTGGATTGATCTCCTTTGCGGCGGCTTCCACCTTTTTGTCATCAAAATCAAAATACGGCTTCATATCAAATTTATTCAGCAGCAGTGCATCAGTGGTGGCAAACATCAGCGGATACTTATCCACCTTATCATCCCCCTCCGGCACACTGAGGATCGCCAGACGCAGATCCTCCCCGATATTGAATTCTGCAGGGCAGACCAGATTGCCGATATTTTCTACAAAGAGAACATCTATTCCATCCAAATCAAAATAGCCCAGAATATGCTGAATGGACATGGCTTCGATATGGCAGGCACCCTCCGTATTCAGCTGCACCACGGGAATACCCAGCGCATCGATACGCTCTGCATCGATCTGCCCGGCGATATCCCCTTCAATGACACCTACCCGGTACTTGCTGCGCAGGCGCTGGATCAGATCCAGAATGGTGCTTGTTTTCCCCGCGCCGGGAGAGCCCATCACATTGATAAGGAAAACGCACTGCCGGCCGAGCTGATCCCGAATCTCCTTGCTGCGATCCTCGTTCCATTCCAGGATCTGCTTCACAACTTTGATCTCCATTCATTCCACCTCCAGGCTGTCCACATAGTATTCCCGCCCACTCAGCAGCTTCACATCCGTACTGCCGCAGGCTCCGCATTTGCTGCGGAAGCGTTCCACCTCTGTAACAGCACCGCAGCTGCCGCATTCCACCCTGGCGGGGATCATCTCGATCAGGAGATGGGCATTTTCCGCAATGCTGCCACGGCTGACGATGTTAAAATACTCCTGAATATACTGTGGAACCACACCAGAATAAGCTCCGATCTTAATGCGGATCTCCAGTACTTTTTGGGCTTGATTCTCTTTTGCGGCCTCTACCGCGATGCGGAGAATGCTCTCCGTAAGGGCCAATTCATGCATGGCTCAGCGATCCAGGCAGGAGAAGCAGGGATCTATGCAGGCGATGATCAGCCCCGCATCCGCCACCGTATTATTCCGCAGCATCGTGGGAATGGTGGGCGCATTCCGGAAGGTGGGCACATGAACACTCAAACGATGATTATTGGGGCCGCCATCGGTGACCAGCTTATAGACCAGCTGGCCGCGGGGTGCCTCATGCAGGGAAACCACTTCTCCGGCAGGAACCTTCGGGATCTTGTTTCCCAGGTGGATGGGGCCTTCCGGCAGATTCTCCAGGGCCTGACGAATGATCTTCACGCTTTCGTAGCATTCCAGAACACGGATGACCACACGGGCGAAGACATCGCAGCTTTCCCAAACAGGGATATCAAAATCAAACTCATCATAACAGCAATACGGCATATCCCGTCGGACATCGATCTTCAAATTAGAGGCTCGGGCATGGGGGCCCACAGCACCCAGCCACAGCGCATCCTCTGTAGTGAGCAGGCCAACGCCCTGGGTGCGCATTGCCACAGTTTTATCATTCAGCAAAATATCCTTGATCCTGTCCACTGGTGGAACGATATGCTCCAGCACCTGCAAAAGCTCCCGGCGAAGATCATCGTTGATATCCCTGCGGGAGCCCCCGGGGATCACCATTCCGTAATTCACGCGGTTTCCGCTGATCTTCTCCAGCACATCCATGATAATTTCCCGCTCATCCCAGATGCGCATAAAAAGACTGTCATGCCCCAGCAAATGGCAGGCAATGCCCAGCCAGAGATAGTGCGAATGCAGGCGTTCCAGCTCTGCCATGATAACGCGGATATACTGACCCCGGCGGGGAACATCCATCTGGGCGATGCGCTCCACACACAGGGCATAGTTCAAGGCATGGGAATGAGAGCAAATGCCGCAGACCCGCTCTACCAGAACGATGGTCTGGATAAAGTTACGCTCTGTGGCCAGCTTTTCAATGCCGCGGTGGTTATAGCCGACAAAGACCTCCGCATCAGAGATAATTTCCCCATCCGTATAAAGCCTGGCATGGACCGGCTCCTCCAATGCGGGGTGATAGGGGCCAATGGGTATGGTATAACTCATGTTATTCCTCCTTTGCCTTTATATTTTTTTCCCGCAGTTCCTCAAGGGGCATAACCAGAATATGGCCATCCCCCTCCAGGAGATTATCCGGGAGGAAGAGGCGGGAGGAAGTATCCAGCCCGGTGAATTCAACGCCGATCAGTTCATTCAGTTCCCGTTCGGGCCATTCGGCGGCAGCGGAGTAGATCGTGGAAATCGTCGGTAAGACATCGGCGCCGCTGACAGCGTAAGAAGCGATGCCCTGATCCGTGGCATACTCATAAGAAACAAGTTTATTTCCATCTTTATCGATATAGCCATGGATCATAATCAGCATCCGGCCAGCTGCGCGCATCCGTTCCGCAGTGGGGACCACATCCGCAGCCGTGATGGGTATCACTTGATAATTCTGCATTTCAGCACCTCTCAAATATTTTTCGTGGATATTTGCAATCAGCGAACAAAAAATGAACGTGTTCACTTTTAGCAAATGCAAATATGTATTATTATAACACATTTTTTATGGAGGTACAGCCCCCAAAAAAGAAAATTGAACATATTCCAATTTTCTAACAAAGAGCGGAAATAAAATGCAAAAGCTTCTTGTTTTCACCCCAAAAAACAAAAACAAATAAAACAACAGGCTGAACAGAAAACGAAGCCTTCCAATATAATTACTTATAGACAAGCATATACAAAATATGCTATACTGAGAAGCAGTATTGTGCAGGGCTCTCCTGCATAGAAAAGGCAATAAAAAACTATAACTGTTTTTGCATCTGTGCTAACATAAAGCCGTGTTGTTCACGGCATTCCTACTTTCACCCAGCTGTTTCAGATGGGTGGCACACAGGCAGTTCTTAACAGGAACCGTGATCGGCCACCGGCCGATCTGTGAAACCGTGCGCTGCGAATCGTTTTAAGCCTTCCATTATGTATATCCTGGGAAGGGGTATAAGGATTCGAAAACTCTTTGCGGGGGGCGCGGTTAGCCGAGTGTGGGTTCGCGCAGAGCTGTAACGGCTTACGCGGTCTTTCGCCGCAAAGGGGGATGCAAAAAATGGAAGAAAAAAAGAATATTATCGATATGCAGAATCTCTCTGTGGTTTTCGAGGATGGTGAACAGGTTCTACGGAACTTTAATCTTTCCATTCGGGACGGTGAATTCGTGACCCTGCTGGGGCAATCCGGATGCGGGAAAACCACCACCCTGCGGGTGATTGCCGGCTTTATCGAGCCCAGCGCCGGAGATATTCTCTTCGATGGGAAAAAAATCAATGGTGTTCCGCCGCATCAGCGCCCGGTAAACACCATTTTTCAACGCTATGCCCTGTTTCCGCATTATAATGTTTTTGAAAACATCGCCTTTGGTCTGCGCCTGAGAAAGGTGCCGGAAGCAGAGGTTCGCCAGTGCGTGGGCGAAATGCTGAAATTCGTTAATCTGGAAGGCTTTGAAAAACGGGATATCACCAAGCTTTCCGGTGGGCAGCAGCAGCGTGTGGCCATTGCCCGGGCGGTCATCAATAAGCCGAAGGTCCTTCTTCTGGATGAGCCCCTTGCGGCCCTGGATCTGAAGCTCCGTAAGGATATGCAGAACGAGCTGAAGAACATCCAGAAGCAGCTGGGCATTACCTTCATTTACGTTACCCACGATCAGGAGGAGGCTCTTTCCATGTCTGATACCGTGGTGGTTATGCATGAAGGGACCGTGCAGCAGATCGGTACCCCGGTGGATATCTATAACGAACCACAAAACGCCTTTGTGGCAGATTTCATCGGTGAATCCAACATTCTGGATGGACACATGCGCCGGGATTTCCTGGCCCACTTCGCCGGGAAGGATTTTGTCTGCCTGGATAAGGGCTTTGCCCCCAATGAAGAGGTGGATGTCGTCATTCGGCCGGAAGATGTGGATATCGTTCCCGCGGAACAGGGGATGCTTACCGGCCTGGTGACGGGCGTTACCTTCCGCGGTGTGCATTTTGAGATCATCGTGGATATCGAAGGCTTCAAATGGATGATCCAAAGCACGGATTATTCCCCGGAGGGAAACCGTGTCGGGCTGCACATCGAGCCGGATGCCATTCATGTCATGAAGAAATCCAAATACTCCGGCCTTTACGGCGATTTCAGCTCTTACAGTGATGAAATCGATCAGCTGAGTGAACTGACGGAGGAAGAGGAATGAAGCAGAGCAATCTTATGGCAAAAATTGCCAGAGCCCCGTATATCCTCTGGGCCTGCATTTTCATTATCGTGCCCCTTCTGATCGTGGTTTACTATGCATTCACTGACAGCAACGGCGCCTTTACCCTGGCAAATCTGGGGGAGCTGACCCAATATAAAGAGACTTTTGCGCTTTCCCTTTGGTATTCGCTGCTGGCTACCCTCATCACCCTGCTGGTCTCCTATCCCTTCGCCTTCTTCATGAGTAGAAAAGGCCCGATGGCTCAGCGGATGATGGTTTTGCTCATCATGCTGCCCATGTGGATGAACCTGCTGATCCGCACCTATTCCTGGATGAATATTCTGGAACGGAATGGCATCATCAACAATCTGCTTGCATTTTTAGGTATTGAGCCGCTGACCATGATCGGCACCGGTGGCGCTGTGATCCTGGGTATGATCTATAATTATCTGCCTTATATGATCCTTCCAATATATACTGTTATGTCCAAGATCGACCCCTTCCTGCTGGAAGCGGCAGAGGATCTGGGGGCAAACGGCTGGGCGAAGCTGCGCCGGGTGATCCTGCCGCTGAGCAAACCCGGGGTGATCTCCGGCATCGCCATGGTTTTCGTCCCATCCATCAGCACCTTCTACATCTCCCAAAAATTAGGTGGCGGGAAGATCATGCTGATCGGTGATGTGATCGAACGGCAGATCCAGACTGCATACAATTACAATCTGGGTGCTGCCATTTCCCTGATTCTGATGATCCTGGTTTTGCTCAGCATGGCTGTGGTCAATCGCTGGGCCGGAAAAGACGAGGAAGGCGGGGTGATCTTCTAAATGAAAGCGCTGGATCGCATCCTCAACGGGCTTATCTTCTTCTTTCTTTACGCCCCCCTTCTGGTGATGGTCTTTTTCTCTTTCAATGAGGGCCGCAGCACCGCCGTTTTCAGTGGTTTTTCCTTCAAATGGTACATCGAAATGTTCACCAATCGGGATACCATGCTGGCGCTGCAGAACACCCTGATCCTGGCCCTTCTTTCCTCGGTGATCGCCACGCTCCTGGGAACCATGGCGGCAGTGGGGATCTCAAAAATGCGCTCGCAGGCCGGACGTTCTGCCATCATGACCACCACCAACATCCCCATGATGAACCCGGATATCGTTACCGGCGTCTCCATGATGCTGCTTTTCGTCTTCGTGGGGCGCATTTTTATGGCAGATAATTCACTGGGCTTTCTAACCCTGCTCATTGCCCACATCACTTTCAATTTGCCCTATGTGGTGCTGAATGTTCTTCCGAAGCTGCGGCAAACCGATAGGCACTTGGCTGAAGCGGCAATGGATTTGGGCTGTACGCCGCTGCTGGCCTTTTTCAAGGTAACACTGCCTGCCATTCGCCCCGGGATCCTGGCCGGATTTCTGATGGCCTTCACAATGTCCCTGGATGATTTTGTGATCAGCTACTACACCAGTGGGCCGAACTTCCAGACCCTGCCCCTGAAAATCTTCTCCATGACCAAAAAAACGGTCAAACCTGATATGTATGCTCTGTCTTCCCTCCTTTTCATCACGATCCTGGTGCTTCTGATCATGGTGAATGTGGCGCAGGCAAAAGCAGATAAACAAAACCAATTAAATGCACGGAGGTAAACGCGAATGAAAAGATTCACCACTGTCATGCTCCTGACGCTGATTTTGGCTTTGGGAGCGATCCTCGCCGGCTGCGGAGGAAGCAGCAGCCAATTGGAGCTGGAAAAATTGACCGGAGAATACAGCCGGGAGTTTGAAGGCACAGAACTGAATGTCTTTAACTGGGGAGAATATATCTCCGATGGCAGCGAAGGCTCGATGGACGTTAACGCTGAATTCGAAGAACTGACCGGGATCAAGGTCAATTACAGCACCTACGAAAGCAACGAAGCAATGTACGCCAAAATGAAAAGCGGCGCAGTCAGCTATGATATCGTCATTCCTTCGGATTATATGATCCAGAGGATGATCAGCGAGAATATGCTGCAGCCCCTGGATTTCTCCAGGCTCAGCAATTATCATTATATTGATGAGCAATATAGAAACCTCTATTTTGACCCTGAAAACGAATACTCTGTCCCCTACAGCGTTGGCATGGTGGGACTTATATATAACAGCACGATGGTGGAAGAAACACCCACCAGCTGGACTGTCATGTGGGATGAACGCTATGCGGATGATATCCTCACTTTCAACAATTCCAGAGACAGCTTTTCCATTGCACAGCTGATCCTGGGGCAGGACGTAAACACACTTGATCTTGCGGAATGGGATGCTGCCGCTGAACTGCTGAAAGAGCAGAACGATGTTCTGCAGGCCCGTGTCATGGATGAGATCTTCAACAAAATGGAAGCCGGAAATGCAGCTATCGCAGCTTATTATGCCGGTGACTATTTGCTGATGAAGGAAAACAACGAGGATCTGGCCTTTGTTTATCCGAAAGAAGGCACCACCTATTTCGTGGATTCCATCTGCATCCCGGAAAATGCACAGAACTATGAAGCAGCACTGATGTATATCAATTTCCTGCTGGAAACGCAGATCTCCACTGCGATCGCAGAATATACCTATTATGCCAGCCCTCATACCGGCACCATGAATGATCCGGAATACAGCCTGATAGGCAATGAGATCCTTTACCCTGAAAAGGAGCAGATGCCGGAAGTGCAGGTTTTCCGCGATCTGGATCCGGAAGTGCGCAGCTATTACGAAAAACTCTGGGAAGAAATTCTTCGAGACTAAGCAAAACAAGCAGGGCCGGAGCACGAAGCAGATTCGGGTTCCGGCTGCTACTTTATTAAGAAACGAAAGACGAGAAAGCCATGCTGTATTTCCTTCTTTCTCTGTTCGTTTTCCTGGCAGAGATCTGCATCAAAAGAAAAATCGATCGGGATCAGAATCTGCCCCGCCGCATCTGGCGGGGACATTTGCTGCTGCGTCGCCATGAGAACTATGGTCTGGCCCTGGGGCAGCTGCAGGAGCGGCCATGGATCCCCAAGCTGATCGTCAGCCTGGTTATGCTGGCCTTTTTATATCTCACCCTGCCTCTTTTCTTTCAGGGGCATATACAGCCCCTGCTGGGTATTCCCCTCTGTCTGCTTTATAGCGGTGGGCTCAGCAATCTGCTGGATCGCTTTATCCGCGGCTATGTGCTGGATTACTTCAGCTTCCCAAAATGCCGCTGGAAACGCCTGCGCCGCATCGTGTTCAATCTGGCAGATATGGCGATCTTCCTGGGTATAGCCCTGCTCATCGCCTATCTTTTTCTGCCCTGAAAATCTGTAAGTTCCTGCCACACAAAGGAGGGCCCATGCTGCAAGATATCGCACCACATCATTTTGATATTGCTTTTGAAAAAGGCTATGGTCGCTCCCCTAAGGCAGAAGATCTGGTTGCAGCCTGGCAGGAGGATGCGCTTCTGCTCTGCCGGAAAGATGGCTGCTGCACCCTGCCCACTGTAGAGCAATGTGAAAAAAGCCACTGGGAGATCACGAAGCTTCGTTATTTATTCAGCCTGGATGCACTGGCTGTATATTATCTGGATCTTTCCGACGAGCCTTTTCCTTTTCCGGAAGGCAGCCAGCTGGAAAAGGCCTCTGCACTGCGGGAGCTTTCCCCGCAGCATCTTTCCTTCATCGCTTTGGTTTCTGCGCATCTGCACCGCTGGTACAGTGCGCATCACTTCTGCGGCCAGTGCGGGGGAGCCTTCTCCCTCAGCCCAAAAGAGCGGGCGCTTGTCTGCCCCCATTGCGGCTTGGTGGAATACCCTCGCATCAACCCGGCTGTGATCATCGCGGTAACGGATGGTGATCGCCTGCTTTTGTCCCGCTATGCGAATCGGCCCTATCGCCGCTGGGCTCTACTGGCCGGATACTGCGAAGCCGGAGAAAGCCTGGAGGAGACCGTCCGCCGGGAGGTAAAGGAAGAGGTGGGGCTTTCCGTCTGCAATCTGCGCTACTATAAGAGCCAACCCTGGCCGCATTCCGATTCCCTGCTGATGGGATTTTACTGCGATGTAGAGGGGAAAACGGAAGCGCAGATCGATGAAAATGAGCTGGCTGAAGCCCAGTGGTTCCACCGGGAAGAGCTGCCCATTGAAGACCCCAGGCAGCTGAGCCTGACCCAGGAGATGATCGTGACCTTCCGAGAAGGGCGGGAACCCAAAGCAAAATCGGTCTCTCCTTGACAGAATACAGGAAAAGCCTTATTATGATTGGGGCATACTGAAAAGCCTGGAGGTAGAAAAATGACAAACTTACTGACGGATCGGCCAGTGATCCTGGCCAGTGCCTCTCCCCGACGCTTAATGCTGCTGCGGCAGATTGGAATCGAGCCACAGGTTCTGCCTGCGGAGATCAAAGAAATCAACCCCCGGCCGGAAAGGCCTCCCCACGAATTGGTCTCCAAAAACTCTCTGATCAAAGCCCTGGCTGCAAAAAAATGCCTGGGTGAAAAGGATGCCTGGATCATTGCTGCGGATACCGTAGTGGTGGTGGACAATAAGATCCTGGGTAAACCAAAAAACCCGGAAGAAGCCTGCAAAATGCTGCGCCTTCTGTCCGGCCGCTGGCACCATGTGCTTTCCGGACTCTGCCTGCTGGACGGGCTGAGCGGGAAGCAGCTCTGCGGCTGCGCTGTCACCAAGGTGCATTTTTCTCAGCTCTCCGATGAAGAGATCCTCAGCTATGTGAAAACCGGCGAGCCCAGAGACAAGGCCGGATCCTATGGGATGCAGGGCCAGGCTGCCCTCTTTGTGGATCGGATCGAGGGGGATTACAGCACCGTGGTGGGGATGTCCCTGCCCCTGCTGCGGGTCTTGCTGAAAAGAACTACACAGATAGAGCCGGCAGAGGATCCCGGCCACTGATCCGAAGCAATGCTTCCCTGCGATTTGCCGGGTCTTTCTCACGCGAACACAGATTGACATAAACAGCAAGGAGGAAATTACAATGATTCGCCACATCGTTATGTTCAAATTCATGGAAGAGGCCGAAGGCCGCAGCAAGCAGGAAAACCTGGATATTGCCCGGGGCATGCTGGAAAAGCTGCAGGGCACTGTTCCCACGCTGAAGGCTTCTGAGATCCACTACAACCACAAGGATGCTGCGGAATCCAATTATGACATGATCCTCATCTCTGATTTCGATGATCTGGAAGGTCTGAACAGCTACATCGTTCATCCGGATCACAAGGCAGTGGGCGCTTTCATGAAGGGCGTTCGCGAATCCCGCACCTGCGTGGATTTTGAGATCTAAGACAGCACAAACCGCCGGTAAAAACCGGCGGGGTTTCTTTGCTTCCAGACAGAAGCAGGTGCAAGGCGGCGGCTTCTCCCCTCTCCTAAATCAGGAAACGTATTTCCAGAAGCAGCCTGCATATTTGGGGTATAAAAAAGTCCAGTTGCATAGCAACTGGACTTTTGCTATCTGCCGACATATACTATCTTATGCTGACATTACCGTAGTTGGAAAAGTTTACGGAACCATTTCCATAATAGCTGCTGACATAAATGCGGTACACCGGGTGATCATTGCCAAGGTAGAAGGTTCTGCTGCCATTCATTGCGATGGCCCCTTTCTCCTGCCAGATCACGCGGCCCTTTGCATCGGTCATTCTGACATTGTTACGCAGTGTATATCCAAACCTAAAACCACTATTGTAAGTCTTGATTCTTACATAACCGGGCTTCGAACGATTTTGCAGCGTACAGGTGACATATTGTTTATAGCCAGAATTATAATTATAAGAAGTTTTTGCACTTGCTGAATCTGCATAGGAGAACAGCATCACAAGGGACAGCACCATCGCCACTGTGGCCTTCCAGAATTTTTTCATTTCAACACCTCCTTTTTGTTTATTTTATAACCATATGGTTATAATTTATTTGATTATAACATCCTTACTATATCAT
>JAUMYD010000027.1 GCA_030528765.1 Bacillota bacterium | reverse complement strand
GTGCTAAAACAAAAACAGAGAAAGGGGCACCCTTCCAGGGTGGCGGCTTTATGGAGGAACGAAAAAAACAAGTCCTCAATGCCATTATCAAAGATTACATTGCCAATGCCGAGCCGGTGGGCTCCCGGGCTGTGGCGAAGAAATATGATCTGGGGGTCTCCCCCGCCACCATCCGCAATGAGATGAGTGACCTGACGGAGGGCGGCTACATCGAGCAGCCCCATACCTCTGCCGGGCGCATCCCTTCTGCAAAGGGCTATCGCTTCTATGTGGATAATCTGATGGAGCGGCCCGCACTCCGGCCGGAGGAGCGGCAGCAGGTGCGCCAGGCCATGCAGGGGGATCTGACGGAGCTGGATGATTTTATGCGGAACTGCTGCAGCATGATCTCCCGGCTCACCAAATACGTTTCTTTGGCGGCTGTTCCGGAGCGGGGCCATGGCAGTGTGGAGAATATCCAGCTCATCTCTTTGAATGAGCGGCAGGCACTGGTCATCATTCTGGCTTCCACGGGGATCATCCGGCATAAGGTGATCGAGCTGCCCATGCCCATCGGCCCGGCCCAGCTTTCCGCTGTGGAGCAAGCCATGGTGAAGGCTCTGCGGGGCGCGGAGATGCGCAGCGTCAGCTATGAGCTGCTGGATGAGCTGCTGCGGAAATACCAGATGCAGGAGGCCATGGCCGCCCAGGCACTGGAGCTGCTGGAGCAGACCCTTCGCCCGGAAAGCGGGATCCGCGTCTTTACCGGCGGTGCCACGCACATGCTCTCCCAGCCGGAATTTCAGGATCTGGAAAAGCTGAAAAACATTTTTTCCCTGCTGGAAGCAGATAATAAGATGAAAGAGCTGCTGGAAAAGGTGGATCCGGGCAGGCAGACCCTGACCGTCACCATCGGCGGAGAAATGCCGGTGGAGGGTGTGAAGGATTGCTCTATGGTGGTGGCAAACTACTTCGTCAACGGCGAAAAGGCCGGCAGCATCGGCGTGCTGGGCCCCACCCGCATGAGCTATGGCCGCACGGTCAGCCTCATTGAATATATTGCCGGGGAGCTTTCCCAGGCCATGGATGAAAAATAAAGGGGCAAGTGCCTGCAGCCCGGCAGGGTGGCAGGCTGTTGAATAATTTACTTCTGCGAGGTGCATGATGAGCAAAAAGGAAAAGAAAAATGCGGATCTGAAAGAAGAACAGACAGCAGAGGAAACGATGACGGAAAAAGCTGCGGAAGCGGAGACGGCTGCAGCTGAGACGGAAGCGGAGAAGCCTGCGGATGAGGCGGAAGTGCTGCGGCAGGCCATTCTCAGCGGGGATTTTGATGTAAAAGAATTTCTTGGTCACTATAAGGCACTGGAGCAGGCGAAGAAGGAGGCGGAGGCAAAGGCCCTGCGCTTTCAGGCGGATTTTGATAATTACCGCCGCCGCAGCAAGGCAGATACCGAGACGGCCATCCACCGGGCAGCCGCGGAGCTGATCGGCAGCATCCTGCCTGTGATCGACAATTTTGAGCGGGCCTGGCAGGCTATGGCTGAAAGCCCGGATAAGGAGGGCGTGGGCCTGATCTCCCGTCAGCTGTTGGATGTGCTGCACAACGCCGGCCTGCAGGAGATCGAGGCAGAGGGCAAGGATTTTGACCCGAACCTGCATCACGCCGTCAGCCAGATCGAGGCCGGTGAGGCGCAGAAGGGCAAGGTCGTGCAGACCCTGCAAAAAGGCTATCTGCTCAATGAGAAGCTCCTGCGCGCTGCCATGGTGCAGGTTGGGATATAGGAGCAGGGAATAAAAAGCAAAATCCCCACTTTTTTAGAAAAAAGTGGGACAAAAAACACTTATATTTGCATTGCTGTTTCCAGGCAAAGGCCGTTCACAATAAGTGTTTTCTTGGTTCTTCTTTTTAAAAAGAAGAACGGTTTCCCCAAAAAACGCAAATTCAGCGGCCTTTCGAAACGCGTTGGAAGAAGGAAAGTCGGAGCCATTGTCATTGCGAGGAAGATTTTGCTGCGGAGATACGCAGTATCTTCCAGCAAAACGACGTGGCAATCTTCAAGTTGAATTTCTGCAGGGAGCTGCGTTAGGATTGCCACGTTGCCAAGCTGGCTTTTGCTGACGCAAAATCTCAGCTTGCCAGCCTCGCAATGACCGAAAGCTGACCTGCTTCCGGCAGAAGCCGGCAGGCCAAAAGTCAAAGTTCTTTCGTTTCCTTTCTTTCAAGAAAGGAAAGGTTTCCCCAAAACAAAAAGCAGTTCACAAGAATATTCACATATGTTCATTTAATTAAGGAGGAACGATCCATGGGTAAAGTTATCGGCATCGATTTAGGCACCACGAATTCCTGCGTCGCTGTAATGGAAGGCGGCGAGGCCATTGTCATCCCGAATCCGGAAGGCTCCCGCACCACGCCCTCTGTGGTGGCATTCGCCAACGGCGAGCGTCTGGTGGGCCAGGTGGCCAAACGTCAGGCAGTCACCAATCCGGACAACACCGTTATGAGCATCAAACGCAAAATGGGCCAGAAGGTGGAGACAAAGCTGGCAGGCAAGGGCTATCAGCCCCCGGAGATCTCTGCATTCATCCTGCAGAAGCTGAAAGCTGATGCAGAAGCCTACCTGGGCGAGACCGTCAGCCAGGCGGTCATCACCGTTCCCGCTTATTTCTCCGATTCCCAGCGCCAGGCCACCAAGGACGCGGGCAAGATCGCCGGCCTGGAAGTGCTGCGCATCATCAACGAACCCACCGCAGCTGCTCTGGCCTACGGCCTGGACAAATCCGAAGAGCACACCGTTCTTGTTTTTGACCTGGGCGGCGGCACCTTCGACGTTTCCATTCTGGAGCTGGATGAGGGCGTCTTCCAGGTGAAGGCCACCTCCGGCAATAACTTCCTGGGCGGCGATGATTTTGACCAGAAGATCGTGGATCATCTGGTGGAAAGCTTCCGCCGGGAGCAGGGCATCGACCTGGCTGCCGACAAAATGGCCATGCAGCGCCTGCGTGAGGCTGCGGAAAAAGCCAAATGCGAGCTTTCCGGCACCATGACCAGCAATATCAACCTGCCCTTCATCACTGCCACCGCAGACGGCCCCAAGCATATGGATGTGAACCTGACCCGGGCCAAATTCGATGAGCTCACTGCTGATCTGGTGGAAAAGACCTTGACTCCCACCCGGCAGGCTCTGAAGGATGCAGGCCTGAAGCCTTCCGATATCGACCGCGTTCTGCTGGTGGGCGGCTCCAGCCGCATCCCCGCCGTGCAGGAAGCCATTCGTAAGCTGATTGGCAAGGAACCCCATAAGGGCATCAACCCGGACGAATGCGTGGCGCTGGGTGCAGCCATCCAGGGCGGCATCCTGAACAAGGAAGTCAAGGACGTGCTGCTGCTGGATGTCACCCCCCTCTCCCTGGGCATTGAGACCCTGGGCGGCGTGTTCACCCGCATCATCGACCGCAACACCACCATCCCCACGGGTAAGAGCCAGATCTTCTCCACTGCATCCGATAACCAGCCCTCCGTGGAGATCCACGTGCTGCAGGGTGAGCGCCAGATGTCTGCAGACAACAAGACCCTGGGCCGCTTCAATCTGACCGGCATTGCCCCTGCACCCCGCGGCATCCCCCAGATCGAAGTCCGCTTTGATATCGATGCCAACGGCATCGTTCATGTCAGCGCCAAGGATATGGGCACCGGCAAGCAGCAGAGCATTACCATCACCGCCAGCTCCGGCCTTTCCGACAGTGAGATCGACCGCATGATGGCTGACGCGGAAGCCTACAGGGAAGAGGACGAAAAGCGTAAGAAATCCGTTGAGATCCGCAATCAGGGCGATACCCTGCTGTATCAGGTGGATCGCAGCCTGAAGGATCTGGAAGGCAAGGTCCAGCCTGAGGAGCAGAGCCGGATCGAAGAGGCCAAGAAGGAGCTGGCCGATGCCCTGGCCGGGGATGATATCGAGCTGATCGATGCCAAGACCAAGGCTCTCTCCGAAGCGCTCTACAAGGTCACGGAGCGCATCTACGGCGAAGCCGCTGCCCAGGCCCAGGCCCAGCAGCAGGCCCAGCAGGGCGGCGCTGCCGGCGCAGGCCCGGATTTCAACCAGCAGCAGGGCGAGGACTTCTACGATGCCGAATACCGCAACGTGGATGAGGATAAATAAGCTCGCTTTTTAAAGCCTTTCTCTTTTTGGTTTAAAAACCGTCCTTCTCACAAGTTCGATTGAATCGAACTTGGAAAAGAGAGGACCCCGGGTTTTCTTCGAAAACCCTCTGAAACTTTTAACGGGAAAATGAATTATCTGTCATTGCGAGGCGGTTCAGCTGCAGAACTGTGGAGCAGTACACAGCTGAACAAGGTGGCAATCCCGAAGCTGGATTTCTGCAATGCGCTACGTTAAGATTGCCACGTTGCCAAGCTGGCTTTTGCTGGAGCAAAATCTCAGCTTGCCTTCCTCGCAATGACTGGATCCGAAGCGCAGTCCAAAAATAAGTGTTTTCTTGCTTCTCCCAAGTTCGGCGCGTTCCTCGCGCCCCGAACTTTTTAAAAAGAAGAAGGGTTTACAAAACTCTTTTTAGAAAATCCGGTATGGGCGGGGCAGCTGCTTCGCCCATACCTCTCTGAAATGAGAGGATATACATGGCAGACAAACGTGATTATTATGAAGTGCTGGGGCTTGGCAGGGATGCCAGCCCGGAGGATATCAAAAAGGCCTACAAAAAGCTGGCCAAGCAATATCACCCGGATCTGAATCCGGACAGCAAGAGTGCAGAGGAAAAATTTAAAGAGGTCAATGAGGCCTATGGTGTGCTTTCGGACGAAAACAGCCGGGCCCGCTACGACCAGTTCGGGCATAATGATCCGGGTGCCGCAGGCTTTGGCGGCGGCGGCTTTGATTTCAGCGGCTTTGGCGGCGGTGGCGGCTTTGGTGGTTTTGGGGATATTTTCGAAACCTTCTTCGGCGGCGGCTTCAGCGGCAGAGCTGCAGACCCCAATGCCCCCCAGGAGGGGGATGACCTGCGGGTGGATGTGGAGATCAGCTTTGAGGAAGCAGCCCGCGGCGTGGAAAAGGAGATCAGCGTCAGCCGTATGGAGACCTGCTCTTCCTGCAGCGGCAGCGGTGCCAAGGCCGGCACCAAGCGTAAGACCTGCAGCAACTGCCACGGCAGCGGCAAGGTGCGCGTGAACCAGAATACCGCCTTTGGGCAGTTTCAGACGGTGCGTTCCTGCCCCAGCTGCGGCGGGCGGGGCAGTGTCATCGAGGAGCCCTGCCCGGAATGCAGCGGCAGCGGCCGCCTGCGGCAGAAGCGTAAGCTGAAGGTGAGCATCCCCCCGGGCGTGGATACCGGCAGCCGCCTGCGTATGCAGGGGGAAGGGGATGGCGGCCTGAACGGCGGCCAAGCCGGGGATGTTTATGTTTACATCAGTGTGAAGCCTCATAAATTTTTCCGCCGGGATGGGGATAATGTCCATCTGGAGCAGCCCATCAGCTTCACCGAGGCTGCCCTGGGCGCGGAGATCGAGATCCCGACCCTGGATGGCAAGGTCAAGCTGGAGATCCCGGAGGGCACCCAGACGGGTACCACCTTCCGCCTGCGGGGCCGGGGTTTCCCCAAGCTCCGGGGCTACGGCAAGGGGGATCAGCATGTGCGGGTGAAGGTCAGCACCCCCACCCGCCTCAATAAGGAGCAGCGGGAGCTGCTGCAAAAGCTGGCTGAATCCTTTGGCGAGGGAGAGGAGAAAAAAGGCTTCTTCGGTAAGGTATTCAAATAAAAACGATACGAGATCCCCCTCCCGCATGGGAGGGGGATCTTTTGCGTGGATCACAGGCGGCGAAGCCCATTAAAGTTCTTTTGCATCTTTTCTTTCAAGAAAAGAAGAGTTTTATGTTTTTTTAAAACCGCCGCTTTTTGAAAAAAGCGGCAGCAAAAACTTTAGTATCTGGGCTGCGGCGTGGAGCGAAGGCGGCGAAGCCCGTTAAAGTTCTTTTGCTTCTTTTCTTTCAAGAAAAGAAGAGTTTTATGTTTTTTTAAAACCGCCGCTTTTTGAAAAAAGCGGCAGCAAAAACTTTAGTATCTGGGCTGCGGCGGGGAGCGAAGACGGCGAAGCCCGTTAAAGTTCTTTTGTTTCTTTTCTTTCAAGAAAAGAAGGGTATTATGTTTTTTTAAACCCCCAACTTTCTTGAAAGAAAGTTGGACAAAGAACTTTAGTATCTGGGCTGCGGCGGGGAGCGAAGGCGGCGGCTTGCCGCTTGCAGCTTCGTTCGGAGCTGAGAATTCCCTGAAAAAAGGGGAGACTGCCGCTTCGGGGCTTCCCTTTTGCCGGGCAAATGGTATATACTAATAAGATAAGGCTGCTGTGTCTATCCCGGCGGCCCTGACGCGGAAAAGCACTGGCCTTTTGGCTGGAAAGGTGGTTTATATGAAAATCTCTTATCGGGAATTTAGGATCGCGGATACCAAGACGGTGCTGAACCTGAGCAAGGATATCTGGAAGCGGAGTATCCGGGCACTGGAGCCGCTTTTCGCCAAATATGACGGCAAAAGCATGAAATGCTTTCTTGCGGAGGCAGAAGGGCAGATCATCGGCCTTTCTGTGGGCTTCATCCTGCCCAACAATACCCTCCTGCCGGAGCTGGTCTATGTGCTGCCGGAATGCCGACAGGCAGGGGTGGGCAGCAAGCTGCTGAAGACCCTGGAAAAGCATGCCGGCTGTCATTCCGCCATCATCTATTACAATAAGGAATTCCATGCGTATTTCAAGGAGTGCGGCTATCTGGCCAGCGAGCAGATCGAAGTGGCTGTGAAGAATATCTAGCCGCAGGGAAGCTCCGGCAGGGAGCTTCCGGCAGAAGAGTCCTAACAGGAGGTTTTATGAAAGAATATACGCAAATCAGTATAAAGATCCCGTCCCGGTGGGAGGAGGCCTTTACCATGTGCCTCTTTGAAGCCGGGGCAGAGGGGGTGGAGGTGCAGGATCCCGCCATCATCCAGGCGCACCTGGATGCGGGGGATTGGGATGCCTCTGTTTTTGATGGGCAGCAGCTGGAAGTGGGCGAAGTGAGCCTGCGCAGCCTTTTCCCGGAGCGGGAGCCGGCGGAGACCGCTGCGGAGGCCGCAAAGCAGCTGGCTGCGGAGCAGGGGGTCACGGCCGTGATCAGCCTGGAGCAGATCCCGGAGGTGGATTGGCAGAGCAAGTGGAAGGAAAGCTTCGTTTCCATCCCTGTGGGGGAAAGGCTCTGGCTCTCCCCCGCCTGGGATGAAAACCGCGCCCCGGAAGGCCGCATCAAGCTGCGGATCAACCCGGGACAGGCCTTTGGCACCGGGGATCACGCCACCACCCGCATGGCCCTGCAATTCCTGGAGGAGCATCTGCGGGAAGGGGAAAGCATCATCGATCTGGGCTGTGGCTCCGGCCTTTTGGGCATCGCCGGGCTGAAGCTGGGTGCTTCCCGGGTGACGGCGGTGGATATTGACCCGGTCTGCGGCCCCTCTGTGGAGGAGCACTGCCGGCTGAACGGCATCACAGAGGAGCAATTCAGCTTCCTTTGCGGGGACGTGCTCTCTGACGAAAAGCTCCAGCGCAAGCTGCGGCGGGACAACAAGGCCGACATCGTGGTGGCGAACATCACCGCCCAGGTCATCTTTGATCTGGCGCGCATCGTGGGGCGCTTCATGTCCCCCGGCGCCCGGCTGATCTGCTCCGGTATCCTGGATGAATATGCACCGAATATCGCGGATCGACTGGTGAACTGCGGACTGGCTGTCATCGGGGAAATGCACGAGCAGGGCTGGACAAGCTTTGCCTGCGTGCCTGCTTACGAATAATTTTGCAGCGGCGGCAGGGCCCGGGAGATTTTCCGGAAGCCCTTGCCGGGATAAGGAGGAATATTTATGCGTGATATCGGTATCATCGGCGGCGCGGATGGCCCCACCAGCATCCTTCTCTCCGTCCCCGGAGATCTCTCCGGCTGGCTCTGGCTGCTCATCCCCCTGCTGGCTCTGCTGCTCGGCGGTATCTGCGGCTATCTCTGGAAGAAGAAGCGGCGGGGGTAGAGGGGGGTGGCCAGTGGTCACTGGCCAGTTGACAGTGGAGAATTGACCGTGAACAGTTGCTGTGGCGTTTCGGACTCTCAGGATTGCCACGTTGCCAAGCTGGCTTTTGCGCTGCAAAATCTCAGCTTGCCCGCCTCGCAATGACAATACTTTTGGCCTGCTGCCGCTGATCAGAAGCAGCAGATGTAAATCACTGTCATCGCGAGGAAGCTTTTGCTGTGGAGATACGCAGTATCTCCCAGCAAAACGACGTGGCGATCTTACAGGCTTCTTGCTTCGCAAGAACCTTTCAAAAAGGAGCAAGCCCCTTTTTGCCACATCCTGAGGTGGATTTTTCTCAGGATTGCCACGTTGCCAAGCTGGCTTTTGCGCTGCAAAATCTCAGCTTGCCCGCCTCGCAATGACAATACTTTCGGCCTGCCGCCCCTGAACAGAAGTATCGACCCGAATTTTAGAAGTTTCTTGCTTCTTCTTTTCAAAGAAGAAGGGTTTTATGTTTTTTTCAAAACCCCAACTTTCTTGAAAGAAAGTTGGACAAAGAACTTTAGTAATTGGGCTGCGGCGTGGAGCGAAGGCGGCGAAGCCCATTGAAGTTCTCTTGCTTCTTCTCTTTCAAGAGAAGAAGGGTTTTAAACGATTTTGAAGACTTTTCATCATATTTATATAAGGAAGAAACCATGAAGAATCGCTTCTGCATATACAATTTCGGCTGCAAGGTGAATCAGGAGGAGGGCGGCGCTTTGGCGGCGCTTTTCTCCGGGCAGGGCTGGGAATACGCGGCGGAGGGCGAGGCGGCGGCGCTGCTGATCGTCAATACCTGCACCGTCACGGCGGTGGCGGATAAAAAGGCGCGGAATCTGCTGCGGCGTCTGCGGCGGGAGAACCCGGGCTGCATCCTGGCGGCCTGCGGCTGCTATGCCCAGCGGGACCCGGAGACCATGCTCAGGCTGGGCGTGGACATCGTGGCCGGGGTGGATGAGCGGCGGAAGCTGCCGGAGCTGGTGGAAGCCTTCCGCCGGCAGGGCGGCGGGCCGCTGCAGGCTGTGGGGAAGGTGCTGGAGGCAAAGCAATTCCAGACCATCGCCCCGGTCAGCGACCAGCGGCGAACCAGAGCCTACCTGAAGGTGGAGGACGGCTGCGACCAGTTCTGCAATTACTGCATCATCCCCTATGTGCGTGGGCCGGTGCGCTCCCTCCCCCGGGAGCAGGCCCTGGAGGAAGCCCGCAAGCTGCTGGCGGCCGGCCATCAGGAGCTGGTGCTCACCGGCATCCACATCGGCGCCTACGGCACAGACCTGCCGGAGGGGGAAGATCTGCCCCGGCTGCTGCGGGAGCTTTGCGCCCTGCCGGGGCTGACGCGGCTGCGGATCGGTTCCGTGGAGCCCCAGCAATTCACGGAGGCGCTGATCGATACCCTGGCAGAGCTGGGAGAAAAGGGAAAGCTCTGCCCCCATCTGCACATCCCCCTGCAATCCGGCTGTGACCGGACGCTGGCTGCCATGGGGCGGCGCTATGATACGGCGGCCTACGGGGCGCTGCTCTCGAAGCTGCGGAGCAGGCTGGGGGATGTGGCCTTCACCACGGACGTGATGGTGGGCTACCCCGGGGAGACGGAGGAAGATTTCCTGTCCAGCCAGGCCTTTTGCGCGGAATGCGGCTTCGCGGATATGCACGTTTTCCCCTATTCCCGGCGGGAAGGCACCCCGGCGGCCATCGCCCCGGCGCAGGTACAGCAGGGGATCAAGGCGGAGCGGGCTGCCCGCCTGGCGGAGACTGCCGCCGCGGGCCGGCAGGCCTATCTCAACCGCTGGCTGGGGAAAACGCTCTCCATGCTCATGGAGGAAGAGGTGGAGATCAGCGGCAAAGCCTGTATCCGGGGACACAGCGAAAATTATCTGCTGCTCTACCTGCCGGTGGAAGCTGTGGGAGCGGAAAGCCTGCTGCGGGTGCGGGCTGTGGAGCCGCTGGCAGATGGTCTGCTGGTGGAACGAGCCTGAGGCGGCGGGAGGCCCCAGCGGGCAGTAAGTCGAAAAAAGATTTTAGTTTTATCAGAAATACCTCTTGACAAGAAGCAGGGCTTCTGTTATGCTTGTTATCGAGAAGAATTACTGATAAATGCAAAAACACAATAAATTGATCCTGTAGGAGGGAATCAAAATGTTCATCAGCAAAGATATCTTTTATGTAGGCGTAAACGATCATCAGGTCGATCTTTTCGAAGGTCAGTATCTGGTGCCCAATGGCATGGCCTACAACTCTTACGTCATCATGGATGAAAAAGTCGCCGTTATGGATACGGTGGATGTGAATTTCAAGCATGAGTGGCTGGACAATGTAGCCAAGGTCCTGAAAGGCCGCAAGCCCGATTATCTCATCGTTCAGCATATGGAACCCGACCACGCCGGCAACATCCAGAACTTCATGGAAGTTTACCCGGAGACCACCATCGTGGCCAATTTCAAGACCTTCGGCATGATCGAAAACTTCTTTGATCTGGATCTGGAAGGCCGCAAGCTGGAAGTGGGCAATGGCGAAAGCCTCAGCCTGGGCCAGCACAATCTGACCTTCGTCTTTGCACCCATGGTGCACTGGCCGGAAGTCATGGTCACTTACGATAGCACAGACAAAGTCCTCTTCTCCGCAGACGGCTTCGGCAAATTCGGCGCCCTGGATGTGGAAGAGCCCTGGGACGACGAAGCCCGCCGTTACTACATCGGCATCGTGGGCAAATACGGCAAGCAGGTGCAGGATCTGCTGAAGATCGCCGCTACCCTGGATATCCAGGTCATCTGCCCCACCCACGGCCCTGTGCTCACGGAGAATCTGGGCCATTATATCAAGCTTTATGATACCTGGTCTTCTTACACTCCGGAGGATGATGGCATCGTGGTGGCCTACACCTCTGTTTACGGCAACACCAGGAAAGCCGCTGAGCTGCTGGCTGAAAAGCTGCGCCAGAAGGGCTGCCCCAAGGTCATCGTGCATGATCTGGCCCGTGTGGATATGGCCAAGGCTGTGGAAGATGCCTTCCGTTACAGCAAGCTGGTTCTCGCCACCACCACCTATAACGCAGAGATCTTCCCCTTCATGCGGGAATTCATCGATCACCTGACCGAGCGCGATTATCAGAAGCGCAGCATCGGCCTGATCGAAAACGGCTCCTGGGCGCCCCTAGCTGCCAAGATCATGAAAGCCGAATTCGCAAAGAGCAAGGACATCACCTGGCTGAAGACCACGGTCCGCATCAAATCCGCGGTGAAGCCGGAAACCATCGAGCAGCTGGACGCTATGGCAGAGGAGCTCTGCAAGGATTACATCGCCCGCTCCCCCGAAAAGGCCAATAAGAGCGACATGAGCGCCCTCTTCCGCATCGGCTACGGCCTCTATGTGGTCACCTGCAAGGACGGGGAAAAGGACAACGGCCTGATCGTCAACACCGTGACCCAGGTTTCCGATAACCCCAACCGTGTGGCCGTGAACATCAACAAAGCCAATTACTCCCACCACATCATCAAGCAGACCGGCGAGATGATCGTGAACTGCCTCTCTGTGGAAGCCCCCTTCTCCATCTTCCAGAAATTCGGCTTCGTCAGCGGGCGCAGCGCGGATAAATTCGCGGATATGGAAGTCTGCCGCGCCGATAACGGCCTGGTCTTCCTGCCCCGCTATATCAACGCCTTCCTCTCCCTGAAGGTAGAGCAGTATGTGGATCTGGGCAGCCACGGCATGTTCATCTGCACCGTGGATGAAGCCCGGGTCATCAGCGACAAGGAAACCATGACCTATACTTATTATCAGCAGAACGTGAAGCCCAAGCCCCAGACGGAAGGCAAAAAAGGCTTCGTCTGCAAGGTCTGCGGTTATATTCACGAGGGTGATGAGCTGCCGGAGGACATCATTTGCCCCCTGTGCAAACATGGCGCGGCGGATTTCGAACCCATCGTTGGATAGCACTCCCTCCTACTGCAAGAAAATGCACGAAAAGCAAAGCCCCCTCCATAGAAGGAGGGGGTTTTGCTTGTGATTTCAGGAATCACTAAGTGCGGGTTTATATTTCTCCAGCAGCTTGAGAATATCTGGGAGTCTTTCCTCCCCATCCGTGATGGCATAGTGCCGCCGGGTGGGGCTTTCCCCGCAGACAACGTTCAGAAGCAGCTTTCCATCCATGAGCTTGAAAACGCTCTGCCGCCCGTCTTTCATCTCGAAAAGAAACCAATAGGCATTGCCCTT
Organism: Bacillota bacterium; assembly: GCA_030528765.1. Taxonomy (GTDB): domain Bacteria; phylum Bacillota; class Dehalobacteriia; order UBA4068; family UBA4068; genus RGIG3155. The sequence goes on along the minus strand of JAUMYD010000027.1, from coordinate 2,451 downwards.
TTCGATGGCGTAGCTATTGGGCGGCAGCAGCAGAGGGCGCAGCTCGAGCTCCCCGAAAAGGGAGAGCAGCTCCTGAAAAAAGGCAGCGTCCTCCATGCAGTACTCCTCTTCCTCCCAGCGGACGGAGACCTCCATCAGACGGATATCCTCCGCCGCCACACCGGGAAGGCTCAGTGCATCCAGGCTGCTTCGTCCGGCCCAGAGGGGGAAGAGCAACAGAAGCAAAATGCACAGAAGAAGAATTGACAAGGGCAATTTGGAAAAGGACCTATTCATATTTATTCCGCCTTTTAATCAAAATAAAAGGCAGTGGCTCCTGGTAATGTATATTCAGAAATATACCCCCCTTGCCAATTAATATAGTTCCTCCAACCCTCCTGCATATTGCCAGTATAGTCACCATAGTTTTCCGTATAATACCATTCGGAGGGCATTGCTCTATGGGCAAGTAGAGTAGTTCTACCAGTTTTTAAGCTGTAGTATTCATAGTCGAGAGAAATTCTTTTTCTTTGTTCTTGAACAACGGGGACATAATCATCAGGCATATAGTCATTATAATCTTCGATACAAATAATCGATGTGGTTACATTTTCTGTAATATAAACCTCAATCCAATCGCTATAATGAGCCGTCCAGTCATTCCCTAAAATATTACTAAAAAGGGACCAGGTGACTGATACAGCAGAATCAGCAATTTCCAAAACTAAGTCAGCGAGAAAATTTATCCAATCTTCAAGACCAGAGGAATCATCTACATCTTCACTATAAGAGGCTGTATATGTAGTCATATCCGCACGAAACTCATAAGAATTATATGTTCCGTAGTAGGCTAGATCTTCATCAGATAGATATATCGAATAATCGCTGAGATAGCCTCCAGTGTTTTTTAGCTCAGCTAACTGTGCCAATACTGGGTTTCGCAAATAAGAATACGCAGATTCCACAAAAGAAGGGCTATTGATAAAATTAACTATTTGGTCTATGTTTTGTTCGTTTTTTTCATTCAAATAAGTTTTAAAAGAAAGCTGACTCTTTACATTTAAGTCTTCTCGGTAACAAGCTTGTTGTTCATCCAAGGTGTTGAATTGAAAATTATAAACAATATACGGCTTTGAGTCTACGAGTTCTTTTTTTGTTTCCAGGTTAAGGCCTGAATATTTAACAGGACCAACATCCTCTTCATGAAGAATATCATAAGCTAACGCACTAGTGGACAAAGAAAGCACCAATCCCATCGCGACCAACAAGATTAAAATCTTCTTCATATAAATTTACCTACCTTTCTTTTTATATATTATATTTGCGGGTCATGAAAAACTGCCTGGCCCACTGGAATCACCCCCCCTTCCAAATAAATTCTATAAAAGGTATATTGTGTTACTTAGATGATAACACAAAAAAATATGAATTGCAATACTTTTATTTATATATATCATGCACAATCAGAAAAAGATAAACTTTTTCCCGAACATGTTTCAGTTTCAAATAAAATAGCATGATTTTATGGATAGGCAGCAAATCTTTTTGCAAACGCAGGCGGCAGGCCTTATCTTTCTATGGATTTATCCAAAAATCCCCCTCCCATCCGGGAGGGGGATTTGCTTGTGGGTGGGGGATCACTGAGGAAGGGGGCTGCACACCACCGCAGGAAGAGGCAGCTCCGGGGAAAGGATGAGCACATGCTCACGCTCCATCTGCAATTCTTCCTCGGTGAAGGCATGGGGCTGCAGCAGGACCTCCATGCTTTGCTCGCCCTTTTTGAGCACAGCCTTCTCCCAGGCAGGCGGGGCCTTTTCCTCCGCCGGCTCTATGGCTTCGATATAGCCGCTGATCCGGAAATAGCTGCTTTTCTCGCCGGGTTGCAGCGCCTGCGCCTCTTCGATGGAATAGAAATCCAGCGGCCCCTCCCTGTCCTGAGTCGTATTCAGAATGCTTTCCTGCCGCTGCTCATGGGCTTCCGCATTTTCGATGCGAAGGCTGCTCAGGGCATAGAGGCCGTCTTTATAATCCATGCTCAGCGTATAGCAAAGATCACCCTGCCGCAGGGCTGCTGCCGGGTAGAAGCTGTGATCCCAGCTCCCATTGGTGATCGAGTCTGCCAACCCGGGAAAAATCTCCGCAGCCTGGTTTTCTCCCCCGAAAAGCCTTTGGGAAAGCGCGAAAAATTCCGGCCAGAGGGCGCGATCTTCTTCCCAGGAGGCGCTGGAGGAGATATATTGGGAGGAAAGGAAGAGAGACTGCATCTCCCCGGAGCCCATGGTCTGAATGGAAAGCAACATGGAATCATAGGCTCTCGGGTAGATATAGGCGAGAGTGGTGTTTCCCAAAGCGGATTCCTGTGCCTCCCCCCAATCCAGGCCCTGCTCGCTCAAGGCTGCGGAAACCGCTTCTTCTGAAAGTGGGAAGGGATTGTTTTCCGCAGGGGGCAGCAGTTCTTGCTTCGGCTTTTGC
>JAUMYD010000026.1:11880-14760 GCA_030528765.1 Bacillota bacterium | reverse complement strand
CCTTTTTCACCAGATTATTGATGAGCTTTTTCTCCTTCCCATCCTTGGCAGGCATGGCATAGGCTGCGGCCGGCGGCAAAACATCCTCCACGTACAGGAAGCTGTTTTTTTCCAAACCGATATTGACGAAGGCCGCCTGCATCCCGGGAAGAACATTCTCCACCTTCCCCAGATAGATATTGCCCAGAAGGTGGTTTTCATCCCCATGCGGCGGATAAACCTCCATCAGACGCCGTTCCTCCAAAATGGCCACAGCAGCACTGTCTCCCTCAAAATGGATCAAAATATCCTTGTTCATGCTCTCTCTCCTAGACAAAATTCCCCCGCGAAATCAAGGGAGGCGTTTTTCCTTCTCCCCGGCAATATATAAGGCACTGCGACAACAGCTCACGGCCTGCTCTCCAAGTAGCAGGCGGCAGATCTCCCCGGGCTTGGCAGCAGCTCCCCGATCCATACGCACGGCAAAGAAGAGCGCATTTCCTTCCCGCCGCAGCTCCACCAGGGAAGGCCGCAGATCCACCCTTTTCTTTCCCTTGCTGCTGTAGCGCTCCACCGGAAGACTTTCCATGGCCAGCAGCTCCTGAATGCGCAGATCTGTTTCCTCCCCCAGCTCCTGCAGGGAAAAAGCCCGGTATTCGGCATAATTCAGCACAGACATCAAAGCTTCCTCTTCCAGCGGCACCTGTCTGCATTCCAGCATGCGCAGCCCAGGCGGGGCAAAGGCATTGAAGGCTGTGGGAATATCCTCTGTGCATTCCCGGTGCAGCAACAGATCCACATATTCACTATCACTATACAATCCCACCGGATGCGCAGGCCCCCAGGAGATCAGCATATGCGGATTGAAGCCCTGGGAATAGGCCATGGGCAGGCCGGAACGACGCAGAGTTTTTTCCACAGCACCAAGCAGATCCAGATGAGAAAGCCAGGCAGCCGGAGAATGCACAGAAAGGCGGCAGCGATACTTGCAGGCTGCCGGAGGCAGCTTCCGTTTTTGAGGCTGCGGCGGCAGCGCCTTATCCCGGGGCTGCAGGCTGTTCTGCCACGCAGAATCACAAAGTCCGCAGTTGTTGCATTCCTCCCGGCGGCAATCCCCCGTCAGCTCTGCCCGCCCTGCCCGGATATTCTCCTTCCAGAGCCACTCCGGATCCACACCGCAGAGAACATGCCCCCAGGGCAGTGCCTCCCCGTAAACCATCGACCGCTGGGCATACTCCGCAGGGGAAAAGCCACACTCGGCAAAGGCCTGCTCCCAGAGATCCGGACGGAAATACTCCTTCCAGCCATCCATACGGCATCCACTGCGGTAAGCCTTCAGCAGCACCTGATTCAGTCGCCGGTCTCCGCGGGCAAAGACAGCTTCCAGCCGGGAGCTGTCCCGATCATGATAGCTAATGCTCACGCTGCGCATGGGCTTGATATATTCCCGCAGCAGCTCCTGTTTTCGTTTCAGTTCCTCCGGGGCATCCTGGGGCTGCCACTGAAAAGGGGTATCACATTTGGGCACAAAGGAGGAAACACCCAAAGAAAGCTGAATGGGTTTCTTGATTTCTGCAGGCTTATGCTCCTTCCCCAAACGAAGAATCTTCTGGCAAAGCTCAGCAATGCCCTTCAGGTCACTGTCACTTTCAAAAGGCAGGCCAATCATAAAATAGAGCTTCACCCGGGTGTAGCCCTGGGAAAAGGCGGCGGCAGCAGCACTAAGGATCTGCTCCTCCGTAACGCCTTTGTTGATCACATCACGCATACGCTGGCTTCCGGCCTCCGGCGCCAGGGTAATGCCGCTTTTCCGTACCTCCTGCGTACGGGCCGCCAGATTCACAGAAAAGGCATCCACCCGCAGGGAGGGCAGGCTGATCCCCACGCTTTGGGGCGCATGCTCCTCCAGCAGACGCCCCATCAGCCCTTCCACGCAGCTGTAATCTGCCGTGGAAAGGGAGAGCAGCGCCATATCATCATAGCCACTGTTTTTGGCCTGGGCACGGGCCTGCGCAAGCAGGGTCTCCACAGATTTCTCCCGAATGGGCCGATAGATCATCCCGGCCTGGCAGAAACGGCAGCCATGAGAACAGCCCCGCATCACCTCCAGCATGATGCGGTCATGCACCGGGGTGATCCAGGGCATGATGGGCTTTTCCGGGAACTCAACCTGATCAAAATGGCTGACGATGCGCTTTTTGATCGTCTCCGGTGTTTCAGCCGGTGCTTCCGGCCGGACGAGCAGCCGGGAGAAACGCCCACGGGAATCATATTCCGCCTGATAAAAGCTGGGAACATACACGCCGGGGATCTGGACAGCCCGGCGAAGGATCTCACTGCGGCCACCACCGGCAGCCTTCACCTCTGCCACCAGATCCAGGAATTCCCGATCCAGATCCTCTCCTTCCCCGATGAAGAAAACGTCCACGATCTCCGCCAAGGGCTCCGGGTTATAGGCACAGGGGCCGCCTGCCACGATCAGAGGAGCAGAATCCTCCCGCTCCGCCGTGGTCAGGGGGATCCCGGCCAGATCCAGCATGGCCAGAATATTGCTGAAGCTAAGCTCATACTGCAAGGTAAAGCCGATCACATCAAAATCCTTCAGCTCATGATGGCTTTCCAAAGAATAAAGCGGCAAAGCAAAACGACGCAGGGCAGCACACATATCCTCCTGCGGCATAAAAACCCGCTCACAAAGGTGGGGGCTGTGATTGTTGATCGCTTCATAAAGCAAACGCAGGCCCAGGTGGCTCATGCCGATCTCATAAAGATCCGGGAAGGCAAATACCATCTTCGCACCGGAATCGGACCAATCTTTGGAAATACTGTGCAGCTCTCCCCCCAGATACTGGGCAGGAGCTGTGACCTGCGGCAGGATGCGCATTTCCAAAATTTCGCTGT
>JAUMYD010000026.1:0-11870 GCA_030528765.1 Bacillota bacterium | reverse complement strand
CGCTGTTCAGAATCATAAAATCGCTTTTCTCCATAAAATAAATAAAAAACTTCTAATCCTAATTCATTCGCCGCAAGAGCACTAAACCCTTTAAAATCTCTCATAATTATAAAAGAGCAGCCCGAAAAAACGAATAAAGAATTGCTTTTTGTGCTGCTGCTTCGTATAATAATTTTGTTGAGGGCTATTTTACAGACAGAAAGAAGTCCCTTCCCCAATGCTTCCATAAACAGAAAAAGGAGAAAAACATGCTCTTTTCAAATATCACCTATCTCAATGAAAAACAGGAACTCGTTTCTGACGCCTATGTGGGGGTGCTGAACAAGCGCATTCATTACATCAGCCAGAGTCCCCCGCCGGAGCCCGGCCTTTATGGAAGGGAGATCGTCGGCCGGGGCAGCCTGCTCTGCCCCGGTTTTTACAATGCCCACAGCCATGCGGCCATGGCTCTGCTGCGGGGCTACGGGGAAAACATGAATCTGCAGGACTGGCTCTTTCAGCGCATTTTCCCCTTTGAAGATCGCCTGCAGCCGGAGGATGTTTACTGGGCCACCCTGCTCTGCTCTGCGGAGATGCTGCGTTTTGGCATCGTCAGTACTACAGATATGTATATGAAGGGGGATGCCATGGCCAGGGGCTTCATCGATGGCGGGATCAAAGCCAATTTCGCCGTCGGCACCAGCTGCATGGATCCGGAAGCAGACTACAAAGCCCTTCCTCAGTATCGGGAACTATTGTCCCTGAAGGAGCAATACCATATGCATGATGAGGGGCGCATCCGCACGGATCTTTCCCTGCATGCGGAATATACCAGCACGGAGAAGCTGGTGCGCCAAGCCGCAGAGGAAGCTGCAAAGCTGGGGTTGCCGGTGCATACCCATGCTGCGGAAACAGCCAAAGAGGTGGCGGAATGCAGGGAGCGGCGGCAGGGACGCAGCCCCATCGCCTATTTTCGGGATTGCGGCCTGCTGGATTCCCCTGCCACACTGGCTCACTGCGTCCACATCAACGAAGAGGATATGGAGATCCTGGCAGAAAAAGGGTGCACTGTGGCCAGCTGCCCAAAAAGCAACCTGAAGCTGGCCAGCGGCATCTGCCCGGTGCCGCAGCTGCTGTCGGCCGGAGTCAATGTAGCGTTGGGGACAGACAGCGTGGCCAGCAACAACAACCTGAATTTCCTGGAGGAAATGCGTTTTTTCAGCCTGCTGGCCAAAGGTATCCAGGGGGATCCCAGCCTGATCTCCCCAGCGCAGACCCTTTACGCAGCCAGCCGGGCCGGGGCGCTCAGCCAGGGCCGGGGGGATTGCGGGCAGATCGCTCCGGGCATGCGGGCTGATCTGGTGCTGCTCTCCACAAAGGAAGCCCACTGGCAGCCTGCCCATAACCTGCTGAACAATCTGGTTTATTCCGGCTGCGGCAGTGATGTACTCATGACCCTGGTAGATGGCGAGATCCGCTATGAGCAGGGCGAATTCCCCCACCTGGATATCGAAAAGATCTACGCGCAAACGGAAAGCTCCCGCCTGCGGATCCTCGGGGAGCTGGCAGCAGCCACAGAGTAAAGCTTCGCTGCCTTTTAAGAAAAAGGCCGGAAAGCCTCCATGCTGAACAGGGAAAAAAGGAAGCAGCACCATGAGGTTTGTCGAAGCAAAAAGAATTTTTGCCGCGTCTAACCCCTTTTATGCATCTGGTGGATATGCTATAATGAGCCCGGAGGTGAGGCTTATGTCCATGATCACTCTGCTCCGGGCAGAAAATCGTCTGCGCAGCGATTCCCAATACAGCAGCCAGCTGCTGGAAAAGCTGCTGCTGGCCTTTGGTGGCAGCGAATTTTTCTTTGGCACCGAGGAAAAGCTGGCTTTCCTTTTGGATCTGCGGCTGCCGGCTGAGAACGAGCGGGGCGTAAATTTTGATATTCGGCTGGCCTACAGTCTGGTTCGCCTATACAGGCGTTTTCGTTCCGATCAGATCCAGTTTTTCTTTCTCCCGGCAGAGGGTTTCAGTGCCCAACAAACTCTGGAGCTCAGCGGCTATGCTTCTCTGACAGCTCTGGAGAAGGTGCAGCTGGTGGATCTGAGCCAGTGTTCTGTTCTGAAACGGAACAGCGGGCCCAGGCTCTGTGGAGAAAGCACTTCTCTTTTTGCCCCCCTGATTCAGGCAGATGTGCTGATCTCCCTGGTAAAATATAAATCCGACCAGGGGAGACTTTTCGGCAGCGCCCTGTGCAGCCTGGAAAGCTGCAGCCCCATTCAGCCGGAGGAAAGCTTCCGGGATCGGCATCTGGTAGATCTTTACAGCGTGATCATGCCGGATCTTTTCATCATAGATGGGCTGATCGGCAGTGGCGGCTTTCAGCCCCAGGCCGAGGATTTTCTGATGGCTGCAGCGGATGCTGTGGCAGGGGATGCGGTCCTGTCAGCCCTGAGCGGGATCCCGGCCCAACAGCAGGAAAGCCTTTGCCTGGCCGCCCAATACGGGCTGGGCATTGCTGATCCCGGCGGCATCGCCCTCTATGGAGATGATCTCTCCCTTTTGATGAAAAAATAAACCGCTCCACAAGGAGCGGCGAGCGGAGCAGCAGGCCTATGTGCCTGCTGCTTTTTTATGTGGGCTTTGTCCGGAGCCGTGCATAAAGCGCATGGAAGCCCCAGCCATGCGGCTAAGGCGCAGGGCCTGCACATCGTGCTCAGCCCGAAATATCGAAGGAAAATGCGCTTGGATAACCTTTCAAAACCTACACCTTAAATTTTCAACAGGGTAAACTTGCATATTGACTTTAACTTTATTTAGTGGTAACCTAAATAAAGTTAAAGAAAGGAGGGCTTTGATGACGATTCAGCGCATCCCGAAATGGATCCGCGGCCTGGAGGAGGAAGATCTTTCCTTCCTGAAAAAATTTTTGCTGGCCTCCGGGTCTCTGAAAGAAATTGCCCGACAGTATTCCGTGAGCTACCCTACGGTTCGTCTTCGTCTGGATAGGCTGATCCAGAAAGTTCGGCTCTGTGAAAACGAAGAGCAGGAAGACTATATCTCCCTGATCAAACGCCTGGCAATCAACGATAAACTTGATTTTGAAACAGCAAAGCTGCTCATCAGCGAATACAAAAAAGAGAAGGAGCATAAATCATGCTGAATATCCTGCGCATTCTTTTTCTACTGGCCCTCCTCCTCGGGCTGGTTTTTCTGCAAATCTTTCTTTCCAAAAAGAGCAGCCGGGTGCCGGGGCTGATCCTTCCTTTTCTTAGCTTCCTCTTCGGCCTGCTTTTCCCTCTGAACATGGCAGCACTCCCCGGAATAAGCCTCACAGCCATGCTGTTCCAGCTCTTCCTGGTTTTTCTTCTGGGGAATATCCCCACCCTCATTCTTCTACTGATCTATTTTCTCTGCCGGAAAAAGCTGAGCCAAGGGAAACAGCTGAACAAAATGCACATTCAGGATCTACACTGAACAGCAGAAGTGCCGCTGCAAAAAATGTATAGGCAAAGCTGCCTGAAAAAAAATAGACATTCTTCGATTGAAGAATGTCTATTTTGGTGCGCCCAGCAGGACTCGAACCTGCGACCTTTTGGTTCGTAGCCAAACACTCTATCCGGCTGAGCTATGAGCGCACAATGGCGGAGAGCAAGGGATTCGAACCCTCGATACAGGTTTTGGCCCGTATACTCGCTTAGCAGGCGAGCGCCTTCGACCGACTCGGCCAACTCTCCATATGGCTCTGTCATGTCTGGCGGAGGGGGTGGGATTCGAACCCACGGAACCCTTTCAGGCTCAACGGTTTTCAAGACCGTCACCTTCAACCGCTCGGACACCCCTCCAAAACTCAGGGAGCTGAGCTACGGTGGATATAATACCATATGCATTCAAAAAAGTCAACGGATTTTTTAATTTTTCTTTTTGTTTTCCAAAAAAGCACGGATGCAAGCACTGCGCCGGAGGGAAGGCAGCAAAACATTCCTCCTTTCCCGCTTTCCGTATCATTTCCTGATATGCAAAAACAAAGGAAGCTGTTTCTCTCGAAAAAGCCTCCTTCTGTTTGCTTTTCTCTGCTCTTAGCGGATCAGCGTATCGATCCTTTGCAGAATGGCAGCCACCTGGGCGCGGCTGGCATAATCATCCGGACGGAAAAAGCCATCATCATGGCCGGTGATCAGGCCCAGACCCACGCAAAATTCCACGCCGTTCATAGCCCAACTGGAAATCTCCTGCAGATCCGGAAAAGCCAGAACCACCTGGGGCGGCTGCACAGCCACAGCCTGCTCAGCCTGAAGCAATTCCGCGAAAAGGGCGATGATCTTGGCCATTTGCTGCCTGGTGATGGCATCATTGGGGCCAAAGCAGCCATTCCCATATCCATCGATCAGGCCCCGATCCATAGCCCAGCCCAGGGCATCCGTATAATATCCATCCTGCTGAACATCAAGGAACTGGGAAAGATTTGCCTGATAGGGAACCAGCTGCCCACCGCGAGCCTGATAAAGGCGGCCCAGAACCGCCACAAACATGGCACGGGTCATATTGGCATCCGGCGCAAATGCATCAGCCGTGATGCCGTTAAAATAGGCCTGCTCCACTCCGTAGGTGACTGCCTCTGCAGCCCAGTGCCCCTGCAGATCATTGAAGGGCAGATAATCCTTGCCGGTGACCAGGCGGGCAGAGAAATTGCCGGAAATATCCCCGCCTCTATGGCTGATCTGATACTTGTCTTCCCCACTGTCCCCATAGCTGAAAAAGATATATCTGCGGCTGGTGCTGATATTGGCAAAATAGCTCCAATCCACAAATTTCTGCACTGTGTTATTCAGGGAATACGTATAGGTGAAGGTGGGGTCAGCAATCACCCAGCCTGTCTCCGGCAGGTAGAATTCCACCCAGACATGGCGCAGGGAATCCATCAAAATCCCCTTGCGGTCTGGATCGATATAGGTGGATGAAACATGCTTCTCCGGGATATAAAGGTAGCCGCTTACGATCCGGGCAGGAATACCGACTGCACGCAGACAGGCTGTATAAAGATTGGTATAGCCTTCACAATGGGCGCTTTTCCGCCGCAGGCTGCTGAGCGCATCCTGATTCTCATCCCCATCGCTGTAATCCAAAGCCAGATTCACCGCAGAGAAGATCTGCTGCGCCTTCCGGTAAGGGTTGCTCTCATTTCCCACAGCCTTCTGCGCAAAGGCAATAATCTCCGCATGCTTGCTCTGGATCAGGCTTTCCGGCTGCAGGTAGCTGCTGAGGAAAAGCTGCTCCCCATTGGAATAAGCCAGGTTCAGGCTAGTCCAATCAAAGGTATAGTTCAAAGAGGAAACATCCAGCGCGTAGGATTGCTGCAGGCGGAGCTCTGCACCCTGCTGCAGGGTGGGAAAGCGGTAAACAGCAACACGCTGCCCATCCGTTTCTGTTGTGATCTCCGCCGGATAAGGCTGAAGCTGCTCCCCGATCTTATCTACATAAAGCGGCAGATGCGCATCCATCAGGGGGATACGCACTTCAATATCATAAGCCGGACGATTGGATCGATTATGCAGAGTGACCTCATGGTGCAGGGTATAGGTCCAGGCAGAAGTTGGATTGAAATAAGCGTCCTCTGCCGTTTCCCCGGAAGCTGCCTCAATAGCTTCTGCAGGCAGTGTCGACAGGAACAGGGAAAAAAGCATCGAAAAAAGAACGCACAGTATTTTTTTCTTCATAGATATGCTCACTTCTCCTCACAGCATCAGAAGGATTCAGGAACAGCCCCCTGCATACAGGGGAAGATCCCGTGAAGCAACATACAATTACATTCTCTTTGACTCGCAAATATCCTTTTTTGTTCCGAAATCCATCACATTTCCAAATACAGGAAGGCAATGCTCCGGCTGCAGCAACAGCCCGGCCAGGAAACAGAGAACCGGCAATCCGATCGCGGAAAGCCGGTTCTGTTTGCCTATAAATCGATTATTCGGATCAAGCGGGAGCTTATTTCATGGCCTGTTCCACAGCGACAGCCACAGCAACGGTAGCGCCGACCATGGGGTTATTGCCCATGCCCAGGAAGCCCATCATTTCCACATGGGCAGGAACGGAAGAGCTGCCTGCGAACTGCGCATCAGAGTGCATGCGGCCCATGGTATCGGTCATGCCATAGGAAGCGGGGCCCGCTGCCATATTGTCCGGATGCAGGGTACGGCCGGTTCCGCCACCGGAGGCCACAGAGAAGTATTTCTTGCCCTGCTCGATGCATTCTTTCTTATAAGTGCCAGCCACGGGGTGCTGGAAGCGGGTGGGGTTGGTGGAATTGCCGGTAATGGAAACATCCACTCCCTCATGGTGCATGATAGCAACACCTTCGCGCACATCATCAGAACCGAAGCAGCGCACTGCAGCGCGCTCTCCCTTGGAATAAGCGATCTCCTTCACGATCTTCAGCTCACCGCTGGCATAATCCAGCTGAGTCTGCACATAGGTGAAGCCATTGATGCGGGAGATGATCTGCGCCGCATCCTTGCCCAAGCCGTTCAAAATAACGCGCAGGGCTTCTTTCCGGGCTTTATTGGCATTGCGCACAATGCCGATGGCACCTTCCGCAGCAGCGAAGGACTCATGGCCAGCCAGGAAGGCAAAGCATTTTGTCTCTTCCCGCAGCAGCATGGCTGCCAGATTCCCATGGCCCAGGCCAACCTTGCGTTCATCCGCCACAGAGCCGGGGATGCAGAAGGACTGCAAGCCCAGACCAATGGCTTCCGCTGCCTCTGCAGCAGTGCTGCAGCCCTTTTTGATGGCGATGGCAGCGCCAACGGTATATGCCCAGGCCGCATTTTCAAAGGCGATGGGCTGGATCCCTTTCACGATATCATAGGGGGAAAAGCCCTTGTCCGCGCAGATCTGAGCGGCTTCCTCCACGGAGCCGATCCCATATTCGGCGAGGACAGCATTGATTTTGTCTATCCTTCTTTCATAGCTTTCAAACAAAGACATACTTCTTCCTCGCTTTCTATTCGTGTCTGGGATCAATGATCTTTGCAGCATCCGCAAAGCGGCCATAAGAAGAGGTCGCTTTTTTCAGGGCTTCATTGGCATCCATGCCTTTTTTAATGCTGTCCATCATTTTGCCAAGGTGAATGAATTCATAACCGATGATTTGGTCTTCGTCATCCAGGGCGATGCGGTTCACATAGCCCTCTGCCAGCTCCAGATAGCGGGCACCCTTTGCCTTGGTTCCGAAGGTGGTGCCGATCTGGGAACGAAGGCCCTTCCCCAGATCTTCCAGAGAAGCACCGATGGGCAAGCCACCCTCAGAGAAGGCCGTCTGGCTGCGGCCGTAAACGATCTGCAGGAAAAGCTCCCGCATTGCTACATTGATGGCATCGCAGACCAGATCTGTATTAAGGGCTTCCAGGATGGTTTTGCCCGGCAGGATCTCTGCAGCCATGGCTGCGGAATGCGTCATACCGCTGCAGCCCAGAGTCTCGACCAGAGCTTCTTCAATGATTCCGCCTTTTACATTCAAAGTCAGCTTGCAGGCACCCTGCTGGGGGGCGCACCAGCCAACACCGTGGGTCAGGCCGCTGACATCGCTGATTTCCTTGACTTGTACCCAATGCCCCTCTTCCGGGATGGGGGCAGGGCCGTGATTCGCACCCTTTGCCACCGGGCACATGTGCTGAACTTCGGTGGAGTAGATCATATTCGTCAACCTTTCTATATAAAATAATAAGTTTTGCTGCTGTTTTCGCAACGAATAGAGAACTTACAAAAAAATGATAACAAAGCACTATAAATTATAACTGCCTTCCAATCCATTGTCAACGGGCTGATGCACAGCAAAAATTTATGTAAATCTATCATCTGTGTTACGAAAGGAGAGCATACAAAGCTGAAGGCAGGATGAACTTCTTCTGAAATATATTGACCTTCCTTGACATTGCGCCGGCACTTCATTATAATGTTCGCTATCAAACTGTAAGCAAGCTAACAAAAGGAGGATATGCATGCAGAATGAATCCAGCCCCGGCTTTCAGCTTCGCCTCCTTTACAATGCGGTGAAAAGAAAGCTGACTTTGCTATACCCCTATGAAATGCAGGAAGGCTGCACACACCTGCATAGCATGATCGTCCATTTTTTGGCAGAAAATGGGGATCGGGCTCTTTTTCAGAAAGATGTTGAAAACGAATTTTGCATACGCCGCTCCACTGCCAGCACGATCCTGAAGCTGATGGAGAAGAAGGGTCTGATTCGGCGGGAGTCTGTTCCCCAGGATGGCCGTCTGAAGCAGCTGATCCTGACGGAGCAGGCATGGTTGCTGCAGCAGCAGATGGAAAACTGCCTGCACCAGGTCGATGAAGCGCTCTGCCGAGATATCCCCCGGCAGGAGCTGGAAATTTTTTTCCGGGTGCTGCAGCAGATGCAGCAAAATATGGATGAAAAAAAAGGACGCAAGGCTGCGGCAGGAGGTGCTGAAGATCCATGATCCGCCTTTTGGCTAAAAGCATTCGGCAATACAAAAAACAATCCATTCTTTCCGCGCTTTTCGTAGCCCTGGAAGTGCTGCTGGAAGTGCTGATCCCCCTGGTGATGAAGGACCTGATCGATAAGGGCATTGATCCGGGAGATATGCAGGTCATTCTTCGCCTGGGGCTGCTTCTGCTGCTTCTGGCTCTCTTTTCCCTGACTCTGGGTGTGCTTTCCGGGCGCTCCTGCGCCATTGCCTCTTCCGGCTTTGCCGCAAATCTGCGGCAGGATCTTTACCATAAGGTCCAGGATTTCTCCTTCAGCAATATCGACAGATTTTCCACAGCCGGGATCGTCACCCGCCTGACTACGGATGTAGCCAACATACAGATGTCCTACATGATGCTGATCCGTGTAGCGGTGCGTTCCCCCGTCATGCTGCTCCTTTCTTTGCTGGCAGCCTTCCGCATCAACAGCAGACTGGCACTGATCTTTCTCTGCGCCCTACCCCTGCTGGCACTGGGGCTGCTTCTGATCATGAAATACGCACACCCCATTTTCCGGCGCGTATTTAAGATATATGACAAGCTCAACGGCCTGGTGCAGGAAAACCTTCGGGGCTTTCGGGTAGTGAAATCCTTTGTCCGCGAGGAGCATGAGGTGAAAAAATTCTCCCAGGTCTCTTCGGAGATCCACCGGGATTTCAGCCGGGCAGAAAAAATCGTAGCCTTCAACGGCCCGCTGATGCAATTCTGCATGTACGGCTGCATGCTGCTGCTGAGCTGGTTCGGTGCAAGAATGATCGTGAGCGGCGATATGAGCACGGGTGGCTTGATGACCCTTTTCACCTACATCATGCAGATCCTCATGAGCCTGATGATGCTTTCCATGATCTTTATCATGCTCACCACTTCCCGGGCCAGCGCAGAACGGGTGGCAGAGCTTCTTCAGGAAGAATCGGAGCTGAAAAACCCGCCGGAAGGAAAGAAAGAGCTGGCAGATGCTTCGGTCTGTTTTCGGCAGCTCAGCTTCAGCTATCAGGATGATCCGGAGCAGCTTTGTCTGCAGGATATAAACCTGGAGATACCCTCCGGCTCCACGGTGGGGATCATTGGCGGTACCGGCTCTGGCAAAAGCACGCTGGTGCAGCTGATCCCCCGGCTTTACGATGTAAAAGAAGGGCAGCTGCTGGTGGGCGGCGTGGATGTGCGGGAATATGATCTGGAGAGCCTGCGAAACGCCGTAGGCATGGTGCTGCAAAAGAACAGCCTGTTTTCCGGCAGCATCCGGGAAAACCTGCGCTGGGGAAACCCGCAGGCAGGGGACGAAGAAATACAGCAGGCCTGCCGGGCGGCCCAGGCAGAGGAATTCATTCTCCAGCTGCCGGAGGGATATGACAGCCATATCGAGCAGGGTGGCGTAAACCTTTCCGGCGGGCAGCGGCAGCGGCTCTGCATCGCCCGGGCTCTGCTGAAAAAGCCAAAGATCCTTATCCTGGATGACAGCACTTCTGCAGTGGATACGGCCACGGATGCCCGGATCCGCCAGGCATTGAAAGAAGCACTGCCGGGCTGCAGCAAATTCATCATTGCCCAGCGCATCAGCTCCGTGCAGGATGCGGATCTGATCCTGGTGCTGGAGGGGGGCAGAGTGCTGGCCCAAGGCAAGCATTCCCAGCTGATGGAAAACTGCCCCCTTTACCGGGAGATTTATGATTCTCAGCAGAAAGGAGCTCCGGATCATGCCGCCTAAAGGAATGCCCGGCCCAGGTGGGCCAAAAGGAATGCACCCGGGCAAAAGCCGGGGCCCAAAAGATCTGAAAACCACAGCAAAGAGGCTGCTGGCCTACCTGAAGCCCTACAAAGGCCGCTTTCTGCTGGTGATGCTCTGCATTTTGCTTTCCTCTCTGGCGAATGTGGCAAGCAGCCTCTTTATCAAAACTCTGATCGATGACTACATCAAGCCCATGCTGATCTCAGCCGAGCCGCTTTTTGGTGAGCTGATCCGCTTGCTGCTGTATATGGCCGCCCTCTTTCTGCTGGGCATACTCTCTTCCTATCTTTATAATCGCCTGATGATCGGAATCAGCCAGAATGTGCAAAAACATATTCGAGACAGCATGTTCAGCCACATGCAGAAGCTGCCCGCAAAATTCTTCGATAGCCACTCCCATGGAGAGCTGATGAGCTATTACACAAACGACATCGACAGCCTGCGGCAAATGCTTTCCCAGGGATTGCCCAGTCTGATCAATTCCTGCATCACCATTCTGGCCGTGTTGGCTGCCATGCTCAGCACCAGCCTCTGGCTAAGCCTGCTGGTGCTGGCCGGTGTTTTTCTGATGCTCCGTCTCATGGGCTATATCAGCGGAAAAAGCGGCAGTTATTTTGTGAAACAGCAGCAGGATCTGGCAGCGCTGAACGGCTATATCGAGGAAATGGTGCAGGGGCAAAAGCTGGTCAAGGTATTCTGCCATGAGGAAGCAGCAAAGGAGGATTTTAACAAGAAAAACGAATGCCTGCGGCAAAGCGCCAGCCGTGCCCACCAATTCGCCAATATCCTCATGCCGGTGATGGGAAATATCGGGCATCTGCTCTATGTGCTGGTGGCTATTGCCGGGGGCAGCCTGGCTCTTGCCGGTGCAGGTGGGCTCAGCCTGGGGGCGATCGCCTCCTTCCTGCAGCTCACCAAAAATTTCACCGGCCCGGTCAGCCATATCGGACAGCAGATGAACAATGTGGTCATGGCTCTGGCCGGCGCGGAAAGGATATTCGGCCTGCTGGATGAAAAGCCGGAAGAAGATGCGGGTGAGATCAGCCTGGTGCGGGTATCCTATACTGCAGAAGCTGAGATACAGGAAAGCTCTGTCCGCACAGGCAAATGGGCATGGAAGATTCCGGAGCAGGGCGGTTTTCGCTACATTCCTCTGGCAGGGGATGTTCGCCTGCAAGATGTGGATTTTGCCTATGATCCGGAAAAGCCTGTGCTGCACGGGCTAGGGCTTTACGCCAAGCCCGGGCAGAAGCTGGCCTTCGTGGGAGCCACCGGTGCCGGAAAAACCACCATCACCAATCTGATCAACCGCTTTTACGATATCCAGTCCGGCAACATCAGCTACGATGGCATTGATATCCAGCAGATCCGCAAGCCCGATCTGCGCCGCTCCCTGGCTGTGGTGCTGCAGGATACCCATCTTTTCAGCGGCAGCATCATGGAAAATATCCGCTATGGCCGACTGGATGCCACAGATGCGGAATGCATTGCCGCCGCACAGCTGGCAAATGCCCATGATTTCATCAGCCGCCTGCCCCAGGGCTATGAGACCCTGATCGATGGAGAGGGCAGTGGTCTTTCTCAGGGCCAGCGGCAGCTGATCTCCATCGCCCGGGCCGCAGTCAATGATCCCCCTGTCATGATCCTGGATGAAGCTACCTCCAGCATT
>JAUMYD010000171.1 GCA_030528765.1 Bacillota bacterium | reverse complement strand
CTGGAAGATACTGTGTATCTTCTCAGCAAAAGCATCCTCGCGATGACAATAAGGAGGACTTTCTGTCATTGCGAGGCAGTTCAGCTGCAGGACTGCGCAGCAGTACACAGCTGAACAACGTGGCAATCTTTAAGCGAACATGCTGCAAGAACTTACTTGCAAGATCGCCACGTCGTTTTGCTGGAAGATACTGTGTATCTTCTCAGCAAAAGCATCCTCGCGATGACAAAAAGGAAGATTTCCTGTCATTGCGAGGCAGGCAAGCTGCGGGCTTGCGAAGCAAGACCCAGCTTGGCAACGTGGCAATCTTAAACGCAATTTGATCATAAACTTTCAATTATTATACAGCAAACAAGGCTTTCGGAGGTTTAGAGATATGTACGAAAAAGTATCCGCGAATCTGGATTTCGTCCAGCGGGAGCATGAGGTGGAAAAATTCTGGGAGGAGCAGCAGATCTTTCTGAAGAGCATGGAGATCCGCCGGGACGCGCCGGTCTACACTTTCTATGACGGCCCGCCCACCGCAAACGGCAAGCCCCACATCGGCCACGTGCTGACCCGTGTCATCAAGGACATGATCCCCCGCTACCAGACCATGAAGGGCCTGAACGTCCCCCGGAAAGCCGGCTGGGACACTCACGGCCTCCCGGTGGAGCTGGAAGTGGAGAAAAAGCTGAACATCAACGGCAAGGATCAGATCGAAAGCTACGGTCTGGACCCCTTCATCCAGGAATGCAAGCAGAGCGTCTGGGGCTACAAGGGCATGTGGGAGGATTTCTCCCGCACCGTGGGCTACTGGGTAGACATGGATCACCCCTATGTGACCTATGACAATGACTATATCGAATCCGTCTGGTGGTCCCTGAAGCAGATCTGGGACAAGGGCCTGCTCTATAAGGGCTTTAAGATCGTGCCTTATTGCCCCCGCTGCGGCACGCCCCTCTCCTCTCACGAGGTGGCACAGGGCTATAAGGACGTAAAGGAACGCTCCGCCATCGTCCGCTTCAAGGTAGTGGGCGAGGATGCCTACTTCCTGGCCTGGACCACCACCCCCTGGACCCTGCCCTCCAACGTGGGTCTCTGCGTCCACCCCGAGCATGAATATTGCCAGGTGAAATGCGGGGAATACACCTATTACATGGCGGAAGCCCTGGTCCCCGCTGTGCTGGGTGAGGAAGCGGAGATCCTCCGCCGCATGCCCGGCAAGGAGCTGGAATACAAGGAATACGAGCCTCTCTTCCGCTTTGTCTCGCCCAAGGAAAAAGCCTGGTATGTGACCTGTGATGAATACGTCACCCTGACGGATGGTACGGGCATCGTTCATATCGCCCCGGCCTTCGGTGAGGATGACGCCAATGTGGGCCGCAGATACGGCCTGCCTCTGGTGCAGCTGGTGGATTCCAAGGGCTGCATGACGGAGGAGACCGACTGGGCCGGTGTTTTCTGCAAGGATGCGGATAAGGAGATCCTTGTTGCACTGGAAAAACGGGGCCTGCTCTTCTCCGCGCCCAAATTCGAGCACAGCTACCCCCACTGCTGGCGCTGCGATACGCCCCTCATCTATTACGCAAGGGAATCCTGGTTCATCCGCATGACTGCCGTGAAGGAGCAGCTCATCGCCAACAATAAAAAGATCAACTGGATGCCGGAAAGCATCGGCAAGGGCCGCTTTGGGGACTGGCTGGAAAACATTCAGGATTGGGGCATCAGCCGCGACCGCTACTGGGGCACGCCCCTGCCCGTCTGGGAATGCGAATGCGGACACCGCCACGCCATCGGCTCCATCGCGGAGCTGAAGGCGCTTTCCAAAAACTGCCCGGAAAACATCGAGCTGCATCGTCCCTACATCGATGAAGTGAGCATCCCCTGCCCCCACTGCGGCAAGGAGATGCACCGTGTTTCCGAGGTCATCGATTGCTGGTACGATTCCGGCTCCATGCCCTTCGCCCAGCACCACTATCCCTTTGAGAATGAGGAAGCCTTCAAGCAGCAGTTCCCCGCGGATTTCATCTCCGAGGCGGTGGATCAGACCCGCGGCTGGTTCTATTCCCTGCTGGCCATCTCCACCCTGCTCTTTGATGAGCCGCCGTATAAGAACGTCATCGTGCTGGGCCATGTGCAGGACGAAAACGGTCAGAAGATGAGCAAATCCAAGGGCAATGCCGTTGACCCCTTCCAGGCGCTGGAGGATTACGGCGCGGACGCCATCCGCTGGTATTTCTACACCAACAGCGCCCCCTGGCTGCCCAATCGCTTCCACGGCAAGGCTGTGGTGGAGGGTCAGCGGAAATTCATGTCCACCCTCTGGAACACCTACGCCTTCTATGTGCTTTACGCGGAGATCGATCAGTTCGATCCTTATAAATATACCCTGAACAAGGCGGATATGAGCATCATGGATAAGTGGCTGATGTCCCGCCTGAATTCCATGGTGCGGGATGTGGACGAGCATCTGGCCAATTACCGCATCCCCGAGGCTGCCCGCTGCCTGCAGGATTTCGTGGATTCCCTTTCCAACTGGTATGTGCGCCGGGGCCGGGAACGCTACTGGGCGCCGGAGCTGACTGCCGACAAGATCAGCGCCTACCTCAGCCTGCACACTGCCCTGGTCACCCTGGCCAAGGCTGCCGCACCCATGATCCCCTTCATGAGCGAGAGCATCTACCGCAATCTGGTCTGCAATCTGGATGCAGAGGCCCCCATCAGCGTGCATCTCTGCGATTTCCCCGTGGCAGATGAAAGCTGGATCGACCCCCAGCTGGAAAAAGAAATGGAGATCGTGCTGCAGGCCGTGACCCAGGGCCGCGCTGCCCGCAATGCCGCCAATATCAAGAACCGCCAGCCTCTGGCCAAGCTCTACCTGCTCTTCCACGGTGTCAGCGCCCTGCCGGAGGATTACGCAGCCATCATCCGGGACGAGCTGAACGTGAAGGAGATCGAATTCGTCTCCGACGCGGACCGCTTCGTCAGCTATAGCTTTAAACCCCAGCTCAAGACCTTGGGCGCCCGCTTCGGCAAGCAGCTGAACGAGGTGCGCCAGGCTCTGGCTGCCCTGGACGGCGGCGCTGCCCACCGCCAGCTGGAAGCCGAAGGCAAGCTCACCCTCAGCCTCTCCACCGGTGAGGTGGAGCTGAGCGCAGAGGATGTGCTGATCGAGACCAGCTCCAAGGAGGGCTTTGTCAGCTTCAGCGACAACGGCACCACCGTGGCGCTGGATACCGCCCTCAGCCCAGAGCTGATCGAGGAAGGCTTCGTGAAGGAGATCATCAATAAGCTCCAGACCATGCGTAAGGATGCCGGCTTTGAGGTCACTGACCACATCCTGGTCTATGCCTGGGGCAATACCCACCTGGAGGAGATCGCTGCCGCCAACCAGGCGGAGATCAGCCGCGTCACGCTGGCAGATGCCTTTACCTGCGCTGCCGGGCCTGAAGCTGCCTTCAGCAGGGAATGGGACATCAACGGTGAAAACCTGAACCTGGCTGTGGAGCGGGCTTAAGCCCCTGCTTCCCCTGCCCGGCTTTGCTCGGCGTACCCGCTCCCCCGGGTGCGCCGAATTTTCTGTAGGCCTTTTCAAATAAGTAC
>JAUMYD010000170.1 GCA_030528765.1 Bacillota bacterium | reverse complement strand
GTGAGCGGCCTTTCCATTTTTATCCGACCAAATGATCTCTTGTCCGGTGGCGTTTGGGGGCTTTCCATGATCATTGAACATTTTTGGCCGGGGATCCCTCTGGGCTTTCTGGTCGCTCTGCTGAATATCCCCCTTCTGATTTGGGGATGGCAGAAAATGCATCTGCGCTTTGCCCTTTACACAATCTATACGATCATCCTTCAGAGCTTGTTTATGATCATTGGCCCGGAAATTCTTCCCGTCTATACGGAAGACAGGCTGCTGGCCTGCCTCTTTGGCGGTGCCATGATCGGCTTGGGCTCCGGGATCATCGTTCGCTTCCATGGCAGTGCCGGGGGTAGCGACATTGTGGGGCTGGTTATCAAGGAGCGTATGGATGTGAGCATCGGCTCTGTTACCATGTCCATCAACGCAGCCGTTGTTCTTTGCTCTTCTCTGGTTTTCGGGATAAGCCCGGCCCTCTATACTTTGGTGCAGCTTTTCATCAGCTCCAGCGTGTTTACCAAGGTACTGAACGGCTTTAACAGCAAGAGAAACATGATGATCGTTACAGAAAAGGGTGCAGAAATTTCTCAGCGTCTTCAGGATGAGGTGGGGCGCGGCGTGACCATTTTGAAAGGGATCGGCGGATACAGCAGGACTGAAAAAGATGTGCTTTTTTGTGTTCTTTCCCGTTTTGAGCTGAGTCCGGTGAAGGATATCATTCGGGAACTAGATCCCCAGGCCTTTGTTTCCATCAATGATACCCACGATGTGATGGGCGCGTTTCCGCGCCGTGGCCTGAGCAACCCTCATTGCCTGCAGGAGCTCCCGGAAAAACAGGCAGAAGCCGACAAAAAAGAAAAGAGAAAGGCATAAAGCCGGGCAGCGGACTGTTTTATAGCGATCCCGCTTCTGGCTTATAAAGCTCTGCCCAGAGTTCTGGTGAAACGCAATCACGAATAAGAATTTGTCCGTAATCAGAAAGTCCCCGCTGGGGGTTCTCCTCGTAATCTGTTGCCTTAAGCAGTTTTTCGAGTGGGTGCCCCCCCAAGGGGCTGGCTCCGATGGCTTCTTCAGCTAAAAGCAGGCGTGTCAGTTCGTTTATTCCGCTGTTTGTGATGTCCTGCCTCAGCCTTTCGATTTTTTCGCTTCTGGGCAGGCAAAAATGGCTCCGGCAGACAAAAGCCCGCTGCGGCCAGATTTTACAGCAGTGCCCTGCAGAATCCAGATGTATGCATGCACCGCTTTTTTTGTCCCTGCGGAAAAAGATATCGCTGATTCCTCGTTTGACCTGCAGCTCTGCAAAAGCTTCACAGACCTGATGTGCCGGGAAAGCTGTGGGCGGCAGAAGTTCGGCCAGGCGAGGGATATCTGCTGCGATCAAAGGTGCACGTTCACGGCAGCAGCCGTCACAGCCCTTGCAATCCTCCATGTGCTCAAGAGCAAAGGCATCCAGCGCATCCATCAAATCAGCTACGCTTGCCCTGGAATCCAGGATATCCAGATCGCAGCCCAGGCTATTCCCCAGAAAGGAATCATTGAATTGGATGAGAAATACTTTGATTTTTTTGTCCATATTTAGCTTATTCTCTGCCTTCCGGGAAAAACCTGCCGAAGCAAGATATGGTATCTGTTTTTTAGGGATCAAATAAACAATTATATAGAAGAAAAACTTGCTAGACGGCTAAATTCATGTTATAATTATACTATATTTGCTGTCTTCTTGGCAGCGAAATTACTCCCATAATGGAGGGAACACCTTGACGAACGATAAGAGCGCACAGAATGGTGCAAATTACGGAGCGGAACAGATTCAAATTCTTGAAGGGCTGGAGGGCGTGCGTCGGCGCCCAGGTATGTATATTGGCTCTACCGGGAGTCGCGGTCTGCACCATCTTGTCTATGAGATTGTAGATAACAGCATTGACGAGGCTTTGGCCGGTTTTTGTGATACGATTAAAGTATCCATTCATCCGGATAACAGCATTACGGTCAGCGATAATGGCCGTGGCATTCCGGTTGGCATCCATGAAAAAACTGGTAAAAGTGCATTGGAAGCAGCTTTGACCATGCTTCATGCCGGTGGTAAATTCGGCGGTGGTGGCTACAAGGTGTCCGGCGGCCTGCACGGCGTTGGCATGAGCGTTGTGAATGCGCTTTCCAAGTGGCTGGAGGTGCAGGTACAGCAGGGTGGCTATATTTATCAGCAGGAATACCGGCGCGGTGTGCCTCAGTATGATTTGCGGCAGATCGGTCTTACTGAGCGGACAGGAACCAGCATAACCTTTGCCCCGGATCCGGAGGTTTTTGAGGAATTGATTTACTCCCGGGAAACCTTATGTAGCCGTATTAGGGAGCTGGCTTTCCTGAACAAAGGGATCTCCATCACCCTGCTGGATGAAAGAGATGGCTGGGAGGAAAGCTTTAAGTATGAAGGCGGCGTAAAGGATTTTATCAAGTTCCTGAATAAAAGTAAGGATCCATTGCATTCCGTTATTCTTTTCGAGGGTGAACGGGAACGTGTGCAGGTGGAAATCGCGCTGCAGTATACTGATAACTACAATGAAAATCTTTTTTCTTATGTGAATAATATTCATACCCAGGAGGGCGGGACGCATGAGGCCGGTTTTAAAACAGCTCTTACCCGTGTTATTAATGAATATGCTCGCCGTCTGAATATCCTGAAAGAAGCAAACCCCAATCTTTCCGGTGATGATATCCGGGAGGGCCTGACGGCTGTGGTCAGCGTTAAAGTTGAAGAACCTCAATTCGAGGGGCAAACTAAAACCAAGCTGGGGAACACGGAAGTACGCAGCATTGTGGATACCTTGGCCAGTGAGGGGATAGGAACTTTTTTGGAGGAACACCCCGCTGATGCAAAGCGTCTCATCGAAAAGGCCGTGCAGGCATCCCGTGCCAGAGAGGCTGCCCGTAAAGCCCGGGAAATGACACGGCGGAAATCTGTTTTGGAGCGTACTTCTCTTCCGGGGAAACTTGCGGACTGCTCTATCAAGGATCCGGCGCTTTCTGAGCTCTTCCTGGTGGAGGGCGATTCCGCAGGTGGCTCCGCTATGAATGGGCGGGATCGGCGTACGCAGGCAATTCTTCCTCTGCGCGGTAAGATTCTAAATGTGGAGAAGGCTCGCCTGGATAAAATTTTGGGCAATGAAGAGATCCGTGCCATGATCACCGCAATGGGTACGGGGATTTCCAATGAGTTTGATCTCAGTAAGGCGCGTTACCATAAGCTGATTATTATGACAGATGCGGATGTGGACGGTGCTCATATTCGCACGCTGCTCCTGACATTCTTCTTCCGTTATATGCAGCCCCTGATCGAAGCAGGTTATGTATATATTGCGCAGCCGCCGCTTTATCGGGTTCGCAGTAAGCGCGGCAAGGAGGAGAGCTATCTGTATGACGATGCGGCACTGGAACGCTTTTTCCTGGATAAATCCAAAGAGAAATACGATATCAGCCGCTATAAAGGTTTGGGTGAGATGGACGCCTCCGAACTTTGGGAAACCACGATGAACCCAGAGAACCGCACCATGCTGCGGGTTAAACTGGAGGATGCCGTAGCTGCGGAACAGATCTTCACCGTCCTT
>JAUMYD010000025.1:1581-14973 GCA_030528765.1 Bacillota bacterium | reverse complement strand
CCGGTGGCTTGCAGCAGGGCTTCCACGGGGATGCTGTTCCCATAGGAGGAAATATCCAGCTTCAGGCTGTATTTCTCTTCCAGATTTTCCAGGTGCCCGATCCTGTGCATGACGGTTTTCACGCTGCGGCCGACATGGAAGGAATGGCAGGCATCGCTGAGGCGTTCATCGTATTTGCGAATCATCAGGTGGTTCAGCAGCTTGAGCATCAGATGCTCGTCCGGGGGGAAGAAATATACGATGCGCTTTTTGTCGGTGTTTTTTTTGCTGATCAGTGCCTTGCGGGGCAGGGGAAGAAGATAATCCTCCCGGAGCATTTGTCGGGCAATGGGAAGGTATCTCTTTTCTGCTACAAAGGCTTCCAGAAAGCGAAGTTCGCGGGGATGCGTATGGTGATCTTTTCGTTTTTTGTTCAGGTAAATGGCCCATTGTTTATCATTGCCAAGGTTGTGCAGTAAGCTCATATGTTTTCCCCTCTGATACGGTGATAAGGCTGAAGCAAACAGTGAAAGCACCCATTAAGGGTGCTTTCACTGGGAGAGAAACACTTCCCGAAAGGGATTCCAAAACTACACCTGCACCGGGCATCTGCAAGCCACTGCAAGGGCACAGGCTCAGTTCGCTGCAGAAGCGGATAAACCGCATCTCTCCGGGAACAGTATACGCTTCTGTTGTGAAAAAGTCAACATAAAGGCCAGCGGTTGAAAAGCGATCATCCGAATGATAAAATAAAGAGACAGACCAGGACAGAGTATGCCAAGAACGGACAGGAAACGAGCTATGAAGAAAAGAGTACCTGTAGTGATCCAGATGCACACCGGCGAAAATGCCGCTGCGATCCTGGGAATGATGCTGGGTTATTTCGGAAAACATGTGCCCCTGAAAACGCTGCGGGAAAGCTGTGTTTTTTCCCGCAGCGGCACTTCACCGGCGCAGCTCTGCGCATCTGCCGGGAAATTTGGCCTGGAAGCCGAATGTGTGGAGCTCTCCATGGATGAATTGATCCGGAAGCTGCGGAGCCGGGAATGCAGCCTGCCTGTGGTTGCCGGCTGGCGCAGAAAGTATTATGTGATCATACGAAAGATCCGGGGCCGGAACATCCACCTGACCGATGCCTCCAGGGGAGAGCATGTGATCAGCCTGGAAAAGTTTGCGACACTGTATCGCGGCTTCCTGCTGCCCATGCAGCCGGGGGCGGATTTTGTGCCGGACGGAAAGCCGGTTTATCTGTCTTCGCTGATCCATAACAGGATCCGGGGGAACGGCCGCAGTGTGGCCCGGGCTGTGGTGCTCAATGGGCTGGCCATCTTCGCAAACCTTGCTCTTTTGCACCTGAATACGCGCATGCTGGATGAGGTGATCGGGCAGAACCAAAGTCATCTGTTCTGGCCGGTGGTGCTGGGCATGCTGCTTTGCGCGCTGCTGAACCTGATCTTTTCCGCGGTGCGGACCATCAGCGTTTTTTCGGCAGGCCGGCAAATGGCGGCGCGGTCAGGCTCCGGCCTGTTTAAGAAGCTGATCTGCCTGCCTCTGAGCTTTTTTGAGCAGAACAGTGCCGGCGAATTGCTGGAGCGCCTGGAAAAGAATTCCGGCCTGGATTATTCGCTGATGCAGAATCTGCTGCCGCGTATTGTGAATCTGGTGCAGACAGCACTGTATATCGTGATGCTCTTTCTCTACAGCAGCCCGCTGGCAACGGCCTGCCTTTGTCTGGAGCTGCTGTATATCCTGATGACCAACTGGCTGCAGCAGCGGCTGGCCATCATATCCCGAAGCATCACTGTCAGCTCCGGCAGAATGAATGCCTCTTCCCTTAACGGCCTGAGTACGGTGGAGACCATCAAATCCACCGGAAGCGAGGACAGCTTTTTCCGGATCTGGCGGCGGAACCAGCGGGATTACCATGATAACCGTAAGGCGGCACTGGGCCTGCAATCCCTGATCAGCAGCGTGAGTGGCATACATACGGCAATCACCAGTGCGCTGCTGCTGTTTGGCGGGGTATATTTTATTATCAACGGTAATTTTACGATCGGTATGCTTTCTGTGTTCCAGTCCATGTGGGAGGCGGTTCGCGGAGAATTCAGCAGCTGCATGGATACGCTTTCCTCTTTCCAGAGCATGCGTACCAATATAGAGCGTGTGGATGATATCCTGGAGCGGGAGACCCGGCAGCCGGTACCCCTGCGGGCGGATCAGGAGCCGGATAAGCTGCGCGGCAGTGTATCGATCCGGGATCTGTGCTTCCGCTATAACCCGGGGGACCCGCTGGTGGTGGATCATATCTCTCTGGATGTGCAGCCGGGCCAGATCGTGGCGCTGGTGGGCAGCACCGGCTGCGGCAAAAGCACACTGGTGAAGCTGATCGCCGATCTCTACCGGGCGGAGGAGGGCTGCATCCTCTATGACGGCCTGCGGCGGGAGGAGATCCCCGATGCGGTTTTTCATTCCTCCATTGCTGCTGTGGATCAGGAGATCACGGTCTTTTGTGATTCAGTGAAAAACAATATCACCATGTGGGATCAAACCGTTGAGAACTATGAATTGATCCTCTCCATGCGGGATGCTCATATTTATGAGCGTGTGATCCGCGATCCGGACGGCATTTATGCGCAGATCCGGGAAAAGGGACGGAACTTTTCCGGCGGGGAGCTGCAGCGCATTGAATTGGCCAGGGCGCTCTGCCAGGAGCCGACTTTGATCTTGCTGGATGAATTCACCTCCGCGCTGGATGCCAAAACCGAGGAGCGGATCTTTTCTTTCATCCGGGAGCGCGGTGTTACCGTCATTATCGTGGCTCACAGGCTCTCCACGGTGAGCAATTGTGATCACGTTTTCGTGCTGGAGCAGGGCCGGATCGTGGAGCAGGGTGCTCCGGCGGAGCTGTATGCGGCGAAGGGCCGCTATTTTGAACTGGTGAGAGCGCAATAGCAGAAGGGGAAGTTCAGATGGGTTTGTATTCGGAATTGATCCGGGAAAAGGAAAAGCAAAGCAAAAAATGCGAAACGATCGCAGACCAGCTGCTGCTGCAGGACAGGCCCCTGCACATGGATGAAATGGCAGGGGTGCAGGCTGCGCTTGAGATCATACTGGATGCCTTCTCTGTGGAATGCAAGGTGGCCATGGGCTGCAGCAATATTCACGAGCTGATCGACAGCACGCTGGATGGAGCCGGATTGATGTGTGAAGATGTGGATCTTTCTGATCACAGCTTCCGGAAACGCACCGACTGGATACTGGCATGGCTGGAAAATGGGCAGCCTGTGGTGCTTCGGCCGGGCTTGCTGGGCTACTGCTGCGTGGATGTGCAGACGAAAAAAAGAACGGTACTGAAACGGAATGCGCCCCTGAAGAAAGATGCCTATATCATCCACCGGCCCGTATCCGTGGGAAAAGGCTCGGTGCGGGGCATTGCGCAGCTGATCATACGGCTGATCACGGCGCGGGATATTTTTGCGGTGCTTATGTGTACGGGGCTGATCTCCCTGCTGGGGCTGGTGCTGCCGGAATTGAATTCCTGGGCCCTGAATATCCTGCTGCCAAAGGGCGGCCAGGCCTATGGAGCACTGATCTACGGTTCTGCGATCTTTGTTACCGTGGGCACGTTCCGCACGGTGCTGCGCGCACTGAAAAGCAATCTGCTTTCCTCCATGCGGATTCGCATTGCTGATCAGGTGCAGGCTGCACTGATGGCCAGAGTGCTGCTGAAGCCCTATGCCAGCTTTGCCGATTCTTCTGCCGGGCGTGTATCCGCCAGGATCCGTGCCGGGCAGCAGCTGGCCACCCGCATCATCAATGTGTTTCTGGATACCTCCTTTACCCTGCTCTTCTCGCTGGTTTATATTCCGCAGATGCTGCGTTTTGGCGCGGTGCTGTGTGTGCCGGCGCTCCTGATGCTGCTGGCAAAGGTGGCGGTATCTGTGTTTTCTTTTGTCTCCTGTGTGCGAAACAGCGCGGAGCTGCTGGAAAACGAGATGGAGAACAACAGCTTCCTTTATACGGCGATTTGCGGCATTCAGAAGATCAAGAGCGTAAACGCGGAAAACAGGATCTACGCCAAATGGGCGCTCTACTATAAAAAGAACCTGCAGCTGAAGCTGGACCCCCCAATGGTGATGAAGCTCCGGAGCGTGCTGATATCCTTCATCGGCAGCCTGTGTACGGCGGTCTTGCTGGCTGTGACCGCAGAAAACGGGGTTCCCCGCGGGGATTATGTGGCCTTCAATGCCTCCTATGCGCTTTGTGCCGCAGCAGTGACTCAGCTGCTGGATATGATGGAATCCATTTTCCTGATGGGGCCGCTGGTGCATCAGGTGGACAGCCTGCTGGAGGGGACCGAAGCGGATTTCTCTGATTGTCACTATGTTCGCACGCTGCGGGGCAGGATCACCCTTGAAAATGTGTGCTTTTCCTACCCCAATTTCGCAAAAAGCTCGCTGACAGACATCAATCTGGATATCCACCCCCGGGAAAAGGTCGCTATTGTGGGGGAGAGCGGCTCCGGCAAGAGCACGCTTCTGAAGCTGATGCTGGGGCTGGAGCAGTGTGATTCCGGCAGCATTTCCTATGATGGACATAGCCTGAATTCCCTGAATGTGCGCTCCCTGCGCAAAAGGATCGGCTCTGTGATGCAGTTCAGCCAGGTGATCCCGGGGACGCTGTATGAAAACATCGCCTTTGCTTCCTCTGTGCCTGTTTCCATGGAGCAGGCCTGGGAGGCTGCCGAGAAGGCGGCGATCGCCGATGACATCCGCAGCCTGAAATTGCAGATGGATACGGAAATATCCGAAACTGCAGGCGGAGGCTTTTCCGGCGGGCAGCGGCAGCGCATCCTGCTCGCCCGGGCCCTGGTGGGGAATCCGGCTGTATTGCTGCTGGATGAGGCGAGCTCTGCGCTGGATAATATCACCCAGAAGCGGGTGCTGGAGGCCATCTACCGGGAAAAGGCCACAGTGGTCATGGTGGCGCACCGGCTTTCCACCATTGTGGATTGTGACCGTATCATCATGCTGGAAAAGGGACGAATCGTGGAGAGCGGCAGCTATCAGGAATTGATGGCGCTGAATGGTAAATTTGCCGATCTGGTGCGCAGGCAGCAGGAATAAGCTGCCTTTGGGTTCGCAGGGCAGGGGCTCCGGGCGGGAGCAAAGGCGCCCTGCGCAAAAACGGCCTGCTGCCGAAGGAGCCCCTGCAGGGAAAAGAGCAGGCAGTGCTCTGCCGGGCGAAATTTTCCCTGCTGCTTTTTCTTGATAAGCCGGAAACTTCGTGATAGAATAAAGCTCTCAATAAAGGGTTTCCCGGTGATCCGGTTTCCAGAAGCCTGTTTGGCCGGCCGGGTAGTTCTTGGAAAGGAAGTAGAGAGTGATTATGGGAACAAAGCAAATCTATCCGCTGGATGCCACGGAACAGATCATGTGTGATCAGATCTCTTCCGGCGTGATCACGATGAGTACTGCCGTTTTTGAGCTGAATTCTCCGGTCTGCCCGGAGGCTCTTCAGTTTGCGGCAGAGCAGCTTCTGAAGAGGCATCCTTATTTAGCAACGCGCTTGCGCTGGGATGGGCTTAATTATTATCTGGAAGAGAATGATCTTCCCGTTGTGATCCGGGAGGCAAGGCTGGATGCCCCCCTTTGCTTTGGGGACAGCAGCAATAATTATTACCAGTGGATGCTGACCTACAGCGGAAATGAGATTTATATTGATAAATCCCATTTCATCATGGATGGCAGTGCTGCGCATTTCTGGACGGCGGAGCTGCTGGAGCATTATACCCGCTATCTGCAGGGGGATCACAGCGAGCTGCCGCCTCTCAGCCCGGAGGAGCTTGCAGATGAATGCGCCCTGCCCACGGATATCGCGGGGGGGGGGGCGAATGAAAAGCCTTTTTATGTGCCGAAGGACGTTCGGCCCACTCCTTTTAAGGAAGGGGTCTTTAAGAAAGAGCCTGTCACAGAGTGCGTGATGGTCAGCCTGCCGCTGGAGGAGATCCGGCAGCGCGCCAAAAAGGCAGAGGTCTCTCCTTTTGCCGTGATCGCGCCCATCCTTTTTAAGGCCTGCCTGCCGCTTCTGGCAGAGGAGGAAAATGCGGAAAAGGTGGTCTGTGCCATGATGCCCGTCAGCGGGCGGCCCATGTTCAATACGAATACTTTCCATAATTTTGCAGCTGTAAAGGTCCTCAACTATTACCATACACGTATGAAGGACATGCCCTATGAAAAGGTGGCCACGATCTTCCGGAGCAGGCTGGATCTGCTTACGCAGAAGGAGGATATTGCCCTGGTCTACGGGCAGCGGAAAAAGCTGTGGCCGCTGCTGAATGACCCTGAAAAACGGAAATTGGTCTCCGGCGCGATGAACAATACCCTGCAGAACCCGAACCAGATCACCTATACGCACATGAGTAAGGCCAGGCTCAGCGAGGCGGCAAGAGCGCAGATCAAACGCTGCTATCTTGTTGTCAGCAGCGAGCTTCCGAATATCATCTGCGTGGGCATTACCGAAAATGACTCCGTGAACCTGAGCTTTCCGGATAATTTTTCCAGCAGCGAATTTTTTGATTCGCTCTTTGCTTGTATCAGAGAACTTGGCCTCTCCTTCACCAGCGAGCGGATCTATTATCCGCAGGCGCGGGCGGTGCATTTCGAAGAAGAAGCTGTTGCTGTCAGTGGGGATGGGGCAGCGAAGGAATAGCCTTCTTTGCACCCGGAAGGAAAGGGCCTTTCCCTGCTGCTCCGCTGCAGCTGTTTCGCCCTTTGCCTGCGGCAAGGGGGCATAGCAGCCTGCGGGGAAGCAGGCCTCGGACGAAAAAAGCTCAAGCAGCTCCTGCTGCTTGAGCTTTTCTGTATATTTTTTCGGCAGAAAGCCGGGCTCAGGGCGTGCGCAGGGGCGCCGCCAGGATCTCTTCCCGTCTTTCAAGAAGATCATCCCCGGCCAGCGCGGCCTCCAGCGC
This sequence comes from Bacillota bacterium, assembly GCA_030528765.1. Taxonomy (GTDB): domain Bacteria; phylum Bacillota; class Dehalobacteriia; order UBA4068; family UBA4068; genus RGIG3155. The sequence goes on along the minus strand of JAUMYD010000025.1, from coordinate 8,024 downwards.
ATCGCTGCCCAGCCTGTCGATCGCTGCCCCCAGGCGTTCCTTCACATAGGCATTTTCCCGGAACCAGAGCAGCAGCTTTTCGACCACCACAGGGACCTCCTCTTCCGTGAAGCTGCCGGAAAGCAGGGTGCCCATGCGCTGCTTCTTTCCCCAGGTCCCGCCGGCAAAAATGCGGCAGACCGCCTTTGCTTCCCCGGGGACGGCAAGGAAGGGGCATTTGCCGATGCAGAGCCCGCAGCCGCTGCATTTGTCCGGGTCAAGAAAGGCTTTGCCAGCCTGAAAGGAAATGGCCTTTGTGGGGCAGCTCTCCTCCACGGCGCATTTTTTGCAGCCGCGGCAGAGCTCCGGTGTGAAGGAAAAGGCCCGGCGGCCTTCGATGCCCACATCGTTCAGGCTGGGCTTCATGCAGCTGTTGGGGCAGCCGCCAATGCCGATCTTAAACTTGTGGGGGAGCTTTACCTCCCGCATACCGATATAGAATTTATCGTAGATGACCTTTGCCAGGGCCTGGGTATCGATATTGCCGTAAACGCAGCTCGTCCCCTTGCAGGCTGTGATCGGGCGGACCTTTGCGCCGGTGCCGCCGAAGTGGAGGCCGCGCTCCTCCATAAATTGCTCTGCCGCAGGGATCTGCGCAAAAGGGATTCCCGTGATCTCTGCTGCCAGGCGGGAGGTGAAGATCACCTTTCCGCTGCCGAATTTTTCCGCACATTCGGCAATGGAGCGGAGCTCCGCAGGCGTGAATAGGCCGCCGACCGTCACGATCCTGCCGGAAAAGCATTCTGTTCCTCTGTTTTGCAGAAAACCTCTGCCCTTAACTGTGGTGATCTGCTCTTTCGTAATGCCCATAGTCATAGCTTCCTTTCGCTTATTGCTCCTCTGCACAATGCCGGGAGCAGGGGCTGCAGCCGCAGAGCTGCTCCCCGCCATCGCACAGGCGATAATCTCCGCCTTCGATCCGCAGTCCCAGGCCATTCACAAGGGCCAGGGCGAGCTTTTTCCTTGCAGAGTTATAGATCTGCTGTGCGGTCGTCCGTGCCACCTGCATGCAGGCAGCACATTTTTCCTGAGAAAGGCCCTGCTGATCGATGAGGCGGATACTTTCGTATTCCTCCACCGTCAGGGTGATGAAGCCGGGTGCCCCACCGCTGGGGAGAAACTCCGAAATACGGGGCAGCGCGCAGATCTTTCTGCGTCTTTTTGGTCGCGGCATAGCTTCTTCCTTCCCTCTGCGATTGACAGGAGCACAGCAGTACAGTAAAATAATAAATGGCATATGCCACTTTTATTCTATCAATGAAAAGGGAATATGTCAATGCCGTTGGAATTGCTTTTATAAGCAGCTTTTGAGAAACAGCTTTTGAGAGGGAATATGAAAAAGAATGCTTTTCAGCGGATCGTAGGGATCCTCCTGCTTTTTATATTGCCGGCCCTGCTTACAGCCTGCAGCCCGGGGGAAGGAAAGCCTGCGGAAGGCGCTTTTTGCTTCAGTGATGCCCTTGGCCGGGAGCTGCGGCTTTCAAAGAAGCCGGAACGGGTGGCCGCGCTGCTTGGCAGTTTTGCGGAGGTCTGGCTGCTGGCCGGCGGCTCTCTCTGCGCTGCGGCAGAGGATGCCTGGGATGATTTTGGCCTGGAGCTCCCGGGGGCGCTTGATCTGGGCGGTGCCCACTCCCCCAATCCGGAGCTGCTGCTTTCTGCCGAGCCGGATCTGGTCATCGCCAGTGCCTCCAGCGCTTCCCATGTTGCGCTGCTGGAGCTGCTTGAGGCAGCCGGGATCCCGGTGGCCTTTTTTGATGTGGATAATTTTGAGGAATACCTGGCAATGCTGGAGATCTGCTGCAGCATCACGGGGCGGGAGGATCTTTATGCACAGAACGGGCTTTCGCTGCAGACGCGGATAGAGGAGATCCGGGCTCTGCACGCTGCCCTGGCCCTGCCGGAGGAGGAGAGAAGCGTGCTGCTGCTCCGCGCTTCCTCCGGTTTTGTGAAGGCAAAGGGCAGCGAAGGCAGCATCCTTGGGGAGATGCTGGCAGATCTTTCCTGCATCAATATTGCGGACAGCGACAGCTCCCTGCTGGAAAACCTGAGCGTGGAAGCTGTGATCCGGCAGGAGCCCCGGCATATCTTCGTTGTCACCATGGGCCGGGACAGTGAGCAGGCGATGCAGAACCTGCAGCAGATGATGGAAGAAAATCCTGCCTGGGGCAGCCTGCGTGCCGTTTCGGAGGGCAGGCTCCACCTGATGGAGCGCAGGCTCTTTCACAACAAACCGAACGCAAGATGGGCGGAATCCTATGAAAAACTCAGTGCGCTCCTGCTTGATGAAGAATAGAATAAAGTGGCTCTATGCAGCGGGCCTTTGTTTTCTGCTGCTTTCGGCAGTGCTTTCCCTTTGCCTGGGCAGCAGCCCGCTTTCCCTTTCCGAGATGGCGGATGCCTTTCGCCATGGCCTGAATGCCTCTGCCGGAACACGCATCTTTGCCTATGTCCGGGTGCCGAGAACGCTGGCCTCTCTTCTTTGCGGTGCTGCGCTTTCCGTCTCCGGCGCAGTGATCCAGGGCGTGCTGGCAAACCGCCTGGCCTCCCCGAGCATTATCGGCGTGAACGCAGGGGCCGGGCTTGCCGTGACCCTCTGTACAGCCTACGGGATCTTCGGGGGCTGGCAGCTCTCCCTTTTTTCCTTTCTCGGTGCCTTCGCCGCCGTGATGCTGGTGAGCTTTGCCGCAAGGCACTGGGGCGCTTCCCGGGGCACGGTCATTCTGATCGGTGTTGCCCTGAACAGCCTGCTGGGTGCGGTTTCCGAAAGCATCACCACCCTCTTTCCGGAGGTGGGCCTGATGAGCAATGATTTTAAGATCGGGGAGTTTGCTGCTGTCTCTTACCAGAAGCTCCTCCCGGCCATGCTTATCATCTGTGCTGTGATCTTTCTTCTGCATACGCTCCATAATGAGCTGGAGATCCTGAGCCTGGGGGAAGAAAACGCAAAGGCACTGGGGCTGAATGCCGGCCTGATGAGAAGCCTGTTCCTGCTTTTTGCTGCGCTGCTCGCCGGCTGTGCAGTGAGCCTTGCCGGGCTTTTGTCCTTTGTTGGGCTGCTGGTCCCCCATGCGCTTCGCCGTGCTGCCGGCAGCAGTGCCCTGCACCTGATGGGCCTTTGTTCGCTTTATGGCGCGGGCTTTGTTTGCCTCTGCGATACAGTGGCAAGAACGGCATTTTCGCCCTATGAGATCCCTGTCGGCATCATCATGGCCTATCTGGGCGCACCCTTCTTTGTGTTTATTCTGCTCAAAGGCAAAGGAGGGCACAGCCGTGATTGAAGTGAAGCAGCTGTGCGCAGCTTACGGAAAGAAGGAGATCCTGCATGATCTCTCTCTTTCTTTTGAAAAAGGCAGGCTGACAAGTGTGATCGGCGTGAACGGATGCGGAAAAAGCACCCTTTTAAAAGCAATACTGCGGATGCTTCCCCTGTGCAGCGGAGAAATAAGGATCGACGGCAGGCTGATCACGGAGCTGCCGCGGGATGCCCTTGCCCGGAAGGTGGCCTGCCTGCCCCAGGGGCGGGCTACTCCGGATATGACGGTGCAGCAGCTGGTGCTGCATGGCCGCTTCCCGCATCTGAAATATCCCAGGCGTTACGGGCAGCGGGACTATGCGATCGCAGGCTCCGCAATGGAGCAGGTGGGTGTCGCAGAATATGCTCACCGGCCCCTGCGGGCCCTTTCCGGCGGGATGCGGCAGAATGCCTATATCGCCATGGCCCTTGCACAGGGCACGGAGTATATCCTTCTTGATGAGCCCACGAGCTATCTTGATATTGCGCATCAGCTTGAGCTGATGAAGCTGCTGCGGGGCCTGGCGGATGAAGGGAAGGGCATTGTTTCCGTGCTGCATGATCTGCCGATGGCTCTGCGCTTCTCCGACCGGATCATTTTGCTCCATGCGGGGCGGCTGCTTTGCCAGGCCGCTCCGGAGGCCTTCCGGGAGGGGGAGCTGCTGAAGCAGATCTTTGGTGTGGAGCTGTGCTATTCTGCGGAGACACAGAGCTACAGCTACAGGTATTAAAGCAGAGAGCAACCGCCGGTCATTCCGCGGCTGCTCTTTGGGCTGTGGCTTGATTTCCCCCGTTCTGCCTGATAGAATGGAAAGAAATAAAGCAGGGAAGGCTTTTTTCTTCTCTCTGCTCCGGCAGTGCCTTCCGCGCTGAAAGGCACCCCGGGCGGCAGCAGCCGGGCCTTGGCTTTGTTTTTCGGAAGAAAGCATAAAGGGCATGCAGGAGCAGGCGGAAAGCCGCTGAGAGGCTTTCCCTTGTTTTTCTTCCGCTTTTTCGCTATACTTATAAAAGAGCCTTTTTTTGGGAGGCTGGTGAGAATATCGCTTCCGGAGCCTGCCGGGGCGATCATAAACAGCAGAGGTGTTGCCAATGTCGATGAAATGGCCGGCAGATCCTTCCGGGATCGAAGAGGCTTTGAATTGGATCGAAAAAATGCTTCACAAATACGGCCTGGAAAGGCGGGAGATCACAAGAGCTCTGATGCTTTCGGATGAGCTGATGCACAGCCTGATCTCCCACGGGGAGGGTGCTGCGGAAATGCAGCTGGATCTTCGCCGCTGGATGGGAGAGATCCTGCTGGAGATCACCGTTCCCGGCCAGGCTTATGATTTTGCCGAAAGCCTGAATTACGGCATCCCCTTGGATATGGAGGAGCTGGGCCCGGAGGCAGAGATCTCCCTGCGGAACCGCATCCTTCGTTCCTATGTGGATGATCTGAAATATAAGAATCGCCGTGGCCTGAACAGCATCTTTCTGACGGTACAGCGCAGCGGGAAACGCTCGCTCTACTACACGCTTACTGCCCTGTTCCTTGCGGTTTTCTTGGCGCTGCTGCTGAAGGGCCTGCTGCCCGGGGAAATACTGCTTTTCCTGGATGAGAAGCTGCTGCTGCCGGTGAAGGATGTTTTCATGAACGCGCTGAAGGCTATGGTGGCGCCGGTGGTATTCTTCTCCCTGGTGAGCTGTTTCAATCAGTACGGCGGCCTTTCCTACCTGAGCAAGCTGGGGGGGAAGGTGCTGGTTCGCTATGGGCTCACCACCGTGCTGGCCACAGGTGTGGGCATTGGCCTCTATTACCTGCTGGAACCGGTGAATTTCTTCTTCCGCGGCGTTATGGAGGCAGATGTGAGCGGCGTAACAGAGTCCCAGCTGCAGGTTTCTCTGGTGGATATGCTGATCAATATTGTTCCGGATAATTTTATCCAGCCCTTTCTGGAACCGAATTTGCTGCAGCTGATCTTCCTGGCCACGCTCTGCGGCATCGCCACGGGCATGATCGGTGAGCACAGCTCCCTGCTGCAGGGCTTTTTTGAGGCCTGCAATGCGCTTTTCCTGAAAATCACCGGCCTGCTGGTGAAGTTCGTTCCTGTGGTCACTTTCTGCTCTGTTTTTTCTCTGGTGCTGAATACAGGCCTGCAATCCCTGCTTTCCGTGGTGAACAGCGTTTTTGTTTTCCTGCTGTCCGTTCTGGTGATGATGCTGATCTACAGCCTGATGATGATGATGGCCGGGCTGAGCCCGCTGCCTTTTTTCAAGAAATACGGCCCTGTGATGCTGCAGGTCTTTTCCACCTCCTCCAGCAATGTTTCCCTGCCCATGAATATGGAGGTCAGCGGAACGAAGCTGGGGATCTCCCCCCGGATCTATTCCTTCTCCCTGCCTTTGGGTGCGAGCCTGAATATGGACGGGGCCTGCATGCGGATGAGCATTTTTGCACTGGCATTGGCAGATATGTACGGGGTGGAGGTGGGCCTTTCGCAGCTGCTGCCGCTGGCCCTTTCTGTGATCCTGCTTTCCATCGGCGCACCGGGCGTGCCCGGCTCCGGCCTGATCTGCCTTTCTTTGCTGCTTACACAGCTGAATGTACCCATAGAAGCCATGGGCCTGGTGATCGGCATTGACCCCCTGATCTGCATGTTCTCCACCATGAGCAACTGCACGGGGGATGTGGCCGTGAGCGCGGTGGTGGCGAAGAAAATGGGCCTGCTGGATCTGGAGCTTTATAACAGGATGGATGTTTGAGCCTGAAAGCGGGCTGCAAGCAAAAAACCCGATCCGTGCCTGCGCACGGATCGGGTTTTGTTTTTCCGCTTTGTTTTGCTTTGGCCTTTCCCTGCTGCCGGGGCAGGGAGGAGGCAGCTATCGAAAAAGGAGGAGGGCGGGCTTATTCGGCCAGAGGGCTGCAGAGCAGCACCGGCAGGGGAAGCCCCGGCTGGAAGAGCAGCATGTGCCGGCGTTCCGCAGCCAGCTCTTTTTCTGTGAAGCAATGGGGCAGAAGCAGCAGCTCCACAGTGCCGCTTTCATCCTGCAGGCTGGCGATCTGCCAGTGGGCTGCCGCAGGAAAATCCTCCCCGGCCTCCCGGAATTGGCTTAGGCTTCCCAGGACGGCGGC
>JAUMYD010000025.1:0-1571 GCA_030528765.1 Bacillota bacterium | reverse complement strand
CCCCGGGGGTGGGCAGCTCTGCCACGGTCAGCGCCTCTGCCTCCAGGGTGGAGGCCAGGAATTTCTGGCGCATCTCATAGCTGGCAATGTCCTGCAGCTCCAGGTAGGAAAATTCATAAAGCCCGGCATAATCCAGGCCCGCATCCCAACGCAGGTTCAGCGTATAGCAAAGCTCTCCTTCCCGAAGGCTGTTCTGGCAGGGGAAGAAATGGGGCCATTCCCCGGCGGGGAGCTCCTTCGCCAGCTCTGCGAAGATCTCTTCTGCCCGGTTGCCCTGGCCGAAGAGCTGTTCTGCCATGGTGAAGAGCTGCGGGGCCAGGGTCTCCAGAGATTCCACCGGCGCATAGCGGGGGGAAAGAGGATCCATCAGCGCCAGCTGCAGACCCAGCTCGCCCTGGCTCCCCTCCCACATGGAGGCGCTGAGATGCAGCTCTTCCTCCGGCAGGGAATAGAGGTAGCTGCTGCTTTTCTCCCCGGCTTGGCTGTCCTCCAGCTGCCAATCCGGCTGCAGCTCGTTCAGGAGCTTCTCCATATCTGCCTCTGTAGCGGGGAAGGAATAGTCCCCGCTGCCGCAGGCTGCGCAGAGCAAAAGGCTGAGCAGGGAGAGAAGGACGAATATTTTCTTTTTCATGCGGTATACTCCTTTCAGAAACCTTGCTTATATATTGTCATTATCTGTATGTTTTTCTTGTTTTCTGTTTGCCGGGGTTTTCGTAAGGAAATGCGATATATACAAATATTTGACTTACCCCCCCCCTTTGTAAATATTTTTGACGAACGTGCTATAGAAAAATAAATTTCTAACAATATAGTAACACATCTACAAAAAATTTTCAATAAAAAATTATATGCATAAATCCAATTTTGTTATTCATTCAGAATTTTTTTCTGTATTCTGATGATATTCCAAAAATTTTTCTCAGAACATCTCATACTCGCATAAATTTAAGCAAAGAACTCTCAAAAAAACCAATTTCTCTTTTAAAAAGATTAGAAAAATCCTTGTTTTTTGCATTTAAATTTTTCCCCGAGGATCTGTTATCTTCCTCCTTTCCGTGGGAAAACAACAAGCCCCTGCGAAAGCAGGGGCTTTGCTTGTATTTGGAGGGAGAAAACAGCTGATTTTTGAAAAAAGCGGCAGCAAAAACTTTAGTGCTTGGGGCCTTCTTCTCATTTTGGGTAGCGACTAAAAATCAAAGTTTTTTGACCCACTTTTTTTCAAAAAAGTGGGGACTTTCGGCCTTTCAAGGCAGGGGCTTTGCTAGTAGTTGGAGGGAAAACCGCCGCTTTTTGAAAAAAGCGGCAGCAACAACTTTAGTGTTTGGGGCCTGCTTCTCATTTTAGGCAGCCGCCAAAAATCAAAGTTTTTTGACCCACTTTTTTTCAAAAAAGTGGGGACTTTCGGCTTTTTAAAGCAGGGGCTTTGCTAGTAGTTAGAGGGAAAACCGCCGCTTTTTGAAAAAAGCGGCAGCAAAAACTTTAGTGCTTGGAGCCTGCTTCTCATTTTAGGCAGCGACCAAAAATCAAAGTTTTTTGACCCACTTTTTTTCAAAAAAGTGGGGACTTTCGGC
>JAUMYD010000169.1 GCA_030528765.1 Bacillota bacterium | reverse complement strand
TGGAAATGCAGTGTACCTCCGGGTACCGCGAGTTCGAATCTCGCCCACTCCGCCAGAAACGACAAGCTTCAGAAGAAGCTTGTCGTTTTTTTTGTGCTGCCCCTGCCGGGCGGGGCCTTCCTCAGGGCTGCAGCTTTGCATTCAATGCCAGATAAAGCCAGTTCTGACAGAAGGGGCGCATCAGCGTCCAGTAGGAAAGGCCGCCCAGCCCCAGATCCGCCGCCAGGGCCAGCTTCGCGGAGATGCTGCGCACATCCTCAAACCAGACGATATGCTCCTCCCCGGCCTCTCCCCGGTAGCGGAAAAAGGGGCTCTGGCTCTCCTCATCGAAGAGGATCTCCGCCCCCCGGCTGCGGGCCAGCTCCAGCGCCTGCTCATTGCCCAGAGAACGGGCCGGCCGCCCCTGCCGGAAGGGCAGGCTCCAGTCATAGCCGTAGTTGCCGATGCCCAGCAGCAGCTTTTCCCGGGGGATCTCCCGGCAGGCGTATTCTGCCACCTGCCGCATCTCCCGGATGGGGGAGACAGCCATGGGCGGGCCGTAGGTATAGCCCCACTCATAGCTCATCAGGTTCAGCCGGTCTGCGGCCCGGCCCAGTGCCGGGTAATCATGCCCCTCATAGAGCAGGCCGGGCTGATCCGCCGAATATTTCGGGGCCAGGGCGATGCTGAGCTGCCGCCCCTGCCGGGAAAGTGCCTGCCGCAGCTCCTCCGCAAAGGCGGCATAAAGCGGAGCCTCTGCTGCCCCCAGGAATTCGAAATCCAGATCCACCCCGGAAAGGCCCTCCTGCTCCACCAGGGCCAGCAGCTGATCCAGCAGGCGGCTGCTTTTTTCCCGGTCCCGCAGCACAGCCGTGGCCAGGGCATTGCTGAACTGCCCGTTTTCCTCCAGCGGGGCCAGCACCAGCATATTGCTGCAGTGCCGCTGCCTGCTCCATTCCCGCAGCTCCCCCGTAGCCGGGGGCTGCAGCCTTCCCTGGGCGTCAAAGCCGCAGGCAAAAAGGCTCAGGCTGTTCAGGCAGGCGATGGATTGCCCAAGGATGCTCCGGGAAATATAGGGGTAGGCGTAGCCGTTCACGAAAAAGCCGGGCCCACCCGCCCCCTCATACTGCAGCACCAGCTCCTGCCCGGGAAAAAGCTCGCCTTCCCCGTCCAGCCAGGGGTTGTTCCGCCAAAGCTGCCGCAGGGGCAGCCCCTCCTGCCGGGCAATGCCGTAGAGGCTTTCTCCCTCCCGCACCCGGTGGAGCCGGGCAGGCCTCGCCAGAAGAAGGGCCTGCCCCGGCAGAAGATCCCCCTCTGAATCGAGACCATTTTCCAGCGCCAGCAAAAGGGGGTCTATGCCAAAGGCCGCGCCGATCCTGCCCAGGCTGTCCCCCCGCTCCGCTACATAGATCTGCATGCGTATCCTCCTTCCCGGGGGCTGCGGCCCGCGGGGTTTTTTTCTTCTTTATATCTATGCGTCCTCTGCCCCGGATATGCCTTCTCCGGCCTTTGCGAAGCGCGGCCCGGCCGGCCCTGCGCGGCAGGGAAGCGCCCTGTTTTTTCGCCTGTGCGGGCTGTCGGCGCCCCTGTTTCGGCACCTTTTGGCACTGCAGCCGGGCAGAGTGCTGCGGAGGCTTTTTTTATATCTATGTGGCCCCGTCCCCGGAACTGCCTTACCCCTGCCTTCGGCAGGGGAGGGAGCCGGTTTTTTCGCCGGGAAGAAGGGCCCCGTCCCCTGTTTCGCGGTCTTTCGGCACTGCAGCCGGGCAGCGTGCTGCGGCGGCACAGTATCCCAGCGTAAGCCCGTTTTCTCCGGGCCGGGAAAATTTTTTCTTTCAGAGGGGCTATGAACGTGTTCAGGAAGAAAAAATTTCGGTTATTTGAGGAAAAGAAAAAATTTTTAGCAAGTTTTTCGGAAATCTTTACAACTTTTTGCAGAAATGCTAGAATTAAAGAAAATAATACGGTTTGGCTTTGTTTATTGTTCCGGGGGCCTTTGCTGTGTTTCTCCGGGGAAAATATAAATCAATCAAAACAGCTTTTCAGGAGGGAAAACAAATGATTATTGGTGTTGCAAAAGAAATCATGAAGGGCGAAGGCCGCGTGGCCGCTACCCCCGAAATCGTCGGCAAACTGGTGAAGGATGGTTTTACCGTTCTGACCGAAAAGAGCTGCGGCCTGGGCGCACACTTCTCTGATGAAGAATACGCCGCTGTCGGCGCTGAGATCGTCGCTGATCCTGCGGATCTCTATGCCCGCGCAGAAGTCATCCTGAAGGTCAAGGAACCTCTCTTCAACGAAGAAAAAGGCCTGCATGAGATCGATATGATGCACAAAGGTCAGTACCTGATCACCTTCATCCATCCCGCTTCCCCCGTCAACCATGAAATGGTCAAGAAAATGGCCGAAAAAGGCGTGATCGGCCTGACCCTGGACGGCATCCCCCGCATCACCCGCGCCCAGAACATGGATGCACTGACCTCCATGTCCACCTGCGCCGGCTACAAAGGCATGCTGATCGCTGCCAATGACCTGCCCAAATTCATGCCCATGATCACCTGCGCCGTTGGTATGATCAAGCCCATCAATGCTCTGATCATCGGTATCGGCGTTGCCGGTCTGCAGGCTCTGGCCACCGCCAAACGCCTGGGCGCCGTCACCTACGCTGCCGACATCCGTCCCGCCGCTGCCGAACAGGCCAAATCCCTGGGCGCCAAGCTGGTCGAGCTGGGTGTTCCCGAAGAAGCTGCCATCGGTGAAGGCGGCTATGCGCTGGCTCTCTCCCCCGAGCTGCTGGCCAAGGAACGTGAAGCTCTGGCCAAGGTCCTGCCCGATATGGACATTGTTTTCTGCTCCGCTCTGGTCCCCAGCAAGATCGCTCCCCAGCTGATCACCGAAGACATGGTCAAATCCATGAAATCCGGCTCCGTCATCGTCGATATCTCCATCGACCAGGGCGGTAACTGCGAACTGACCCCCGCCGGCGGCAGCGCCAAGAAACATGGCGTCACCCTGGAAGGCATCAAAAACATCCCCGGCATGCTGCCCACCAGCTCCACCTGGATGTTCTCCAATAACGTCTACAATCTGGTCAAATACCTGGCTCCCGAAGGCAAAATGGCTCTGGACCGCAACGATGATATCGTTAAAGGCATCCTGACCACCATCGATGGTGAAGTCGTCCATGCCGGTGCCCGCGAAGCCATGGGCCTGTAATTCTTCTGCATTCTCTCCTTCTTTTAAGAATCTGTAAAGGCTCCCGGGGATGCAGTTCTGCTTCCCCGGGGAAGCTCTTGCGAAAGATTTTCCAAAGGTTTCCCTGCAGGAATGACTCCGGCCGGCTGACTGCCGCCCGGAGAGAAGTGGAGGGGTGCGCGCCCAAACAGCTGAGCCCCCTCCTCTTTTCGGATGTGTAATATTTTTCGTTCTTCCCTGCTGTGCAGGGCCTGCCCGGCAGAAGAGCAGCTTTTCCCCATCCCTTGTCCCTTTGCTTTGCAAATCTGCATCCCCCGAATGCAATTCCCCCAAAACAGCCCGGCTGTTTCCCGCTGCCTGCCGCAGCTGGCCGGCTGCGGAGGGGATCGCACCAAAGAAATTTTACAGAAGAAATTTTTTATA
>JAUMYD010000024.1 GCA_030528765.1 Bacillota bacterium | reverse complement strand
TTGGTATTTGAGGGAGATGCTGAAGATTGCCACATCGTTCAGCTGTGTACTGCTTTGCAGTCCTGCAGCTGAACTTCCCCGCAATGACAGATGATCAGGTTTTCCATTAAAAGTTTCTTGCTTCTTCTTTTCAAAGAAGAAGGGTTTTCCCGTCTCCCGTACATCTTACGCAGGAAAAACGCTTATGCAGATCGAGAGCATATACATCGATGGATTCAGAAATTACGGCCGGGCGGAGCTGGGATTCTCCCCCGGCCTGAACCTGATTTGGGGGGCGAACGCCCAGGGCAAATCCAATCTGCTGGAGGCCATTTGCTACCTGGGGCTGGCCTCTTCCTTCCGTCTGGCACCGGATCCGGAGCTGATCCGCCATGAGCAGGAATATTTTTACCTGCGGGGAAATATCCGGCGGCAGGATGGGCCTTTGCTTTTGGAGGCAGCCGCCGGCCGGGGCAAGAAGCGCAAATGGAAGGTGGACGGGGAAGCCCGGCTGAAGCTGGCGGAGGTCGTGGGGCTTTTCCACACGGTGATCTTCGCGCCGGAGGATATCTGGCTGGTGCGCTCCGGGCCGGAGCAGCGGCGGCGATATCTGAACCGGCAGCTGGCCCAGGCCTACCGCAGCTATTGCCGGGATCAGCTGCTGTATTCCCATATATTGAAGCAGAGAAACGCCTGTTTAAAGGCTTGCCGTGGGGAGGAACGCCTGCTGGATCGGGAGCAGCTTTCGCTTTGGGATCAGCAGCTGGCGGAGACGGGTGCCCGGGTGGCAGCCTGCCGGGAGGCGGCTGTGGAGCAGCTGGCCCCCAGGGCGGCAGAGATCCATGCCCAGCTTTCCGGCGGGGAGGAGCTTTCCCTGCAATATGCGAATATCGCTGCCGGGAAAAGCGGGGGCAAAAGTGCTGATGAGATCCGGGAGCATTTTCTTTCCGAGCTGGAACGCCTGCGGCCCAATGAGATCTACCGGGGGATGAGCCTCTGCGGCCCCCACCGGGATGATCTGCTGATCCGCCTGGATGGCCGCCCGGCCCGGGATTTCGCCAGCCAGGGGCAGCAGCGCACCGCCGCCCTCTCCCTGAAGCTGGCCGAGCTGGAGCTGGCACGCAGCATCCGCGGGGAATACCCGGTGCTGCTGCTGGACGATGTCCTCTCTGAGCTGGATCAGAACCGCAGCGCACAGGTGCTGGCCTATGTGGCGGATAAGGGGCAGACCTTTATCTCCGCTGTGGATGGGCACCTGGCCGCGAAGGTGGGGAAGCGATTCCACATCTGCGCCGGGGAGGTGCTGGAGGACTAGCTCCCCGGCGGGAAGAACAAAGAACTTTAGCCTTTGGCTAGCTGCCGGGATCAGAAGTAGGAGCCAGGCCCTGAAGTTCTTTTGCTTCTTTTCTTTCAGGAAAAGAAGGCTTTACGGGTTTCTATAAAAGCAAAACCGCTTGGCTTATGGTGGAGGCTGCTGAGAGAGCAGCTGAGCCGCGCTGAAAAAGATCACAAAATAAAGAAAACCACAGGTATGAAACGATCGTTTCTGCCTGTGGTTTATTTTTCATCCACATATTCGATTACATCTTCCACCCTGCACTGCAGCAGCTTGCATATTTGGTTCAGCGTATGGGTGGAGATGTTTTCCCCGCGCTTCATCGCGTAGTAATTTGACAAGGGAAAGCCCATTTTTCCCAGACGATAGGATGTGATACTCTTGTCTTTCATCGTTTTAAACAATGGCTCGTAGCTGATCATCTGCAAACACCACCTATTTTTTCAGAGCATACCCAATATATGCGAATTTTAATACCTGCTATAATTCGTATATGCGAGTATTGACATATATTTTTGATCGTGTTATGCTTAGCTTGTTCATTCCTTGAAGTAAATTTATCTAAGAAAGGAGATGAATATGAAACATTAGCAGCAGAACTTTAAACAGAATAAATATCGAAAGGATATGCTTGATCATGAAGAAAAAATTTTTTGTAACGATCAGCATTGCTGTGGTAATGCTCATGATCGTTACTGCCTATGCGGTGAATCCCCCCGCTGCATCTGCTTCTGATTACTACTGCACAATGACTTTGGAGGAGCTGGAGGTGATGTTCGCTGCTGGCCGGTATTGGAACCATGTGGGCCTGAGCAGCTGGGACATCACCACAACGACGGCTTATCCCTGCACCTCGACGCACCAACACGGAAAATGCGGGAATAGCGGCAGCTGCGGCTGCAACAGCTATAAGGGCCTCTGCGCGCAATGCATGGGTTTTGCCTATTCCCTGCAGTATCTGGCGTTTAATGGCTTTGATGGATATCCTGTCGCAAAGGAAAATCACAATTATTCCGATGCGATGAGCAAGCTGAAGGCCGGCGATGTGATCCGCTACTACAATAATGGTGTCCTTCATTCTATTTTTGTTACGAAAGTAGAAGGCGATACGATCACCTTTATGGATTGCAACGGTACCGGCAGTGGCTGCATCATCCGCCACGGTGAGACGATCACCAAAACCGGACTGAAAAAGAATTTTGTCTATGTGACCCATGCGCCCTGCGAGCTGGTAAGCAACGCTGCCAAGCGGGTAAATCTCTACGAAACCGCAGTCGTCACCTCGAAGATCGCGCTGCGGGTCAGACAGTATCCCAGCATCAATGCGGCAAGCATCGGCACCCTGAATCCCGGCGCAGCTGTGAAGGTCTGCCACTACCCGATCACGGACAGCAGTGGCAATACCTGGCGCCGTCTTCTGGATGGCAGTGGTTGGGTAAGCAGCAGCTATCTGCAGATCACGGGCGGCCGCTACCTGGCTTCGGGAAACTATAAAATCCAGTGTGCCAATGGGAAATATCTTTCCTATGCCTCTACGCCGCAGAACGGCAGAAACATCGTTTCCTTCGATGATCTCTCCGGCACAAGTCAGGCGAATCTGCAGGTATGGAATTTCCAGCCCCTGGCTTACTTTGCGGATTCCGGGGCGATGGTCTACCGGATCAGCCCCGCAGCGAACACAAAGTTCTCTCTGGATTCCGACCAGAAGAACAACACGATCCTTCAGCTTTGGGAAGTGCAGGATAGCAATGCCCAGAAGTGGATCGTTGAGGTTCGCCCTGATGGCAGCCTGCAAATCCTGAACGCCGGAACGAGGCTCGCTCTGGATGTGATGGACGCCAGCAATGCCAACAATGCGGAGATCATCACCTACACGCCCCACACGGAGAGCAATCAGAAATTCTACCTGGTGGCCCTGTGATCCAATCCCCCTGCTCACAGCGATACATGCATAAAAATAAAGAAGACCAGTGCCTTTCGGCCTGGTCTTCTTTATTTATGGACGCTTGGGTTTGTCTGATAAAAAGATCACTTGTCTTTTTTTTTGGAGTAAAAGCTGCCGCAGCCGGGAAAAGCCGGAAAAGGGCGAAAGCTGCCCGGGCAAAGTCCCCTTAAGTCGGGCTCAAAAAAGGCGGCTACGCACCGACCACAGCAGAGAGATGAAGTTCTTGATCCATTGGAATCAGCCCCTCGCAGTAAGATATAAGGAGTAAATAAAACAGAAGAAAAGCTATGCTTGAAAGCAAATAAATTTTTTCCTCTGGATTTAGAGTAGCACAATTTTTATGCAATTTCAAGCATTATTTTGTATTTATATAAATTTTCAGTGTTTGAATTGGTTTTCCGAAATATTTTCTGTATTCATTGTATTTCAGGAAAAATTTTATGCCGGGAGTCGGGGACTTCCCGGTAATTTCCGCTCAAAGGGAATCTTTCTGCGGCCGGGCACCGCTGCCGCCGCTGCCGCATAAGCTGATGGCAGAAAAGCGAGATCCCCGCTTCCCCCGTGGGAGCAGCGCACAGAAGAAAGATCAGCAGGATAAAATCGCGAACAGGAACAGGAGGAAAAAAGATGATTTATCTGGATAATGCAGCAGGCAGCCACCCCAAGCCGGAGATCGTCAGGAACACGGTGTTCCGGGCGTTGACAGAGCTGGGCGCCAGCCCTGGCCGGGGAAGGCACAGCCTGGCCCGGCATACTGCGGATACGGTGGAGCGGGTCAGGGGGCAGCTGGCAGAGCTGATCCACGCTCCGGATCCCAGCCGCATCGTATTCACCGCCGGGGCCACCATGAGCCTGAATATGGCCATCTGGGGCTATCTTTCCAGCCGCGGCGGCCATGTGCTTTGCTCCTCCATGGAGCATAATGCCATGGTGCGGCCGCTGCTGGCTCTGGCAGAGCAGGGGAAGATCCAGCTGGAGCTGATCCCGGCAGATCGCTGGGGTTATCTGGATACGGGCAGCCTGCTCTCCCGCATCCGGCCGGATACCGCTCTGCTGGCCATGAGCCACGCCTCCAATGTAAACGGGGCAGTGCAGCCGCTGGAGGAGATCTGCCGCATCTGCAGCAGTATGAAGATCCCTCTGCTGCTGGATGCCTCCCAAAGTCTGGGCCTGCTGCCTGTGGATGTGCAGCAGCTGGATATTGCTCTGCTGGCCATCGCCGGGCATAAGGCGCTTTACGGCCCGGCAGGAGTGGGTGCCCTCTATGTGCGGCCGGGGATGGAGCTCAGCCCTCTGCTCAGCGGAGGGACAGGCGGGCAGAGCGAGCGGCATTCCATGCCGGAGGAATACCCGCAGCATCTGGAAGCAGGCTCCCTGAATGTGAGCGGGATCGCCGGGCTGGGCGCGGGCCTGGATTTCCTGGGGGCCGCCGGCCAGGAGAATATTTATCATTATTGTATGGAGATCTGCAGCTCCCTCAGCGAGGAGGCAGCCATTCTTTCCGGGGTGAAGATCTTCTGGGGCAAGCGGGATCGCCCCCGGATCCCGGTTTTTTCCATGTCCATCTATGGATTCAGCCCGGACGAGGCCGCTGATGCCCTGGATAAGCTGGGGGTCTGCATACGCGCCGGCTATCACTGTGCGCCCCTGGCCCACCAGAGCCTGGGCAGCCTGGAGCGGGATGGGCTGATCCGCTTCAGCCCCAGCCGCTTCACCAGCAGGGAGGAGGCTCGCCTGGCAGTGCTGGCTCTGGAAAAGATCATCCGGGAGAAGGCGGAAAAAATTCCTGATCAGCAGGGCCGGCAGAAGAGCAGCATGCTTCTTCCTGTGGGAGAGCCGGCCGAGGACAGCGGGGAGGGAGCGGGGATCAGCGGAAGAAGCCCTGCTCCCCCCCAGGTGAAGGGCCCTCTGTCTGCTGTGGAAAATTATGCAGACAATGGATAAAGTATAGCCTACCTATCTATATAGCAGGTCTATGTATCAGGGAACTTATCAGGGGATACACAAATGCAGATGACTAAGGTGAAAAATTATTCGCCAAACCTTCACATAAGGCGGGGAGAAGCCTATTGACAATTTGTGGGAAGAACAGTATACTGAAAATGAAATAGATAGTTTATCTAACTATTTTGTGCCTTTCTCTGTAGAAAAGGTTTTTCTTTCGGAATATCTTTAGTTAGGTTAACTAACTACCATGCCCTTCAGACCCACTTCCCCTGTTTCGGGCCGGAAAGGGCCGGGAGCAGTGCCCCGGCTGCCTGCAGGATCAGCGGCCGCCGCCCTGCCCCATCAGCAAAATCCCCGCGGAGCGGAAACAGATCATCTGTCACAATCAGCCTGACTTGCATCAAAGGAGGTCCCCGTGGATAGCTTCACCACTGCGATCAGCAATCTTCTGGTCGAGATCTATTACGATGTCCTGCGCCTGGAGGAACTGGCGCTCAAAAAAGATACGAAAACCAACCTGAGCATCAATGAAATGCATCTGATCGAGATCGTCGGCTATGCCGATGAAGAGGGTGTCACCATCAGTGAGCTGGCGGAAAAGCTGCACATCAGCCGCCCCTCCACCACTGTGGCAGTGAATAAGCTCAAGCGCAAGGGATTTGTCAGTAAAAAGGAATGCGAAAAGGATGGCCGTGTGGTGCGGGTCTGCCTTCCGGCAGAGGGGAAAAAAATCTTCGCCTACCACAAATATTATCACCGGAATATGGTGAAGGCCCTCTGCAGCGAATTCACCGCGGAAGAGCAGGAGATCATGGTGCGCGCCATTGCCAAGCTGAATGATTATTTCAAGCGAAGCGTTGGTGAGAGATCCTGAGCTCCGGTGCTCTGCCGGGCAGGCGTCTGATTTTAAAAACAGCCTTGGAGAAAAAATATGAGCTTTTCTATTTTAGGAACGGGCAGCTATGTGCCGCCCCGCATCGTGAGCAATGATGAGCTGGCCGGCATGATGCCTACCTCGGATGAATGGATCAGCCAGCGGGTAGGTGTGAAGGAAAGGCATATCTGCACCACGGAAACAGCCGCAGAGCTGGCCACCCAGGCTGCGCTCCGTGCGCTGGAAAACAGCGGTACCCGCCCGGAGGAGCTGGATATGATCCTTGCGGCTACCGTCAGCGGGGAGGAGATCTGCCCCGGCATCGCCTGCCAGGTCCAGCGGGATCTGGGGGCGGATTGCCCGGCCATGGATATCAATGCGGCCTGCAGCGCATTCATCTATCTGCTGGAAACAGCTGCCGGCTTCTTCGCCCGGGGGCGGATGAAGCGGATCCTGCTGATCGGCGCGGAACGCATGAGCCGCCTGCTGGAATGGGATAAGGCCGGGATCTGTGTGATCTTCGGGGATGGGGCAGGCGCGGCAGTGCTGGGCCCCGGTGAGGATCTGCTGGCTTCACGCCTGCATACCTACGGTGGGGACAGTGTGATCTGCATCCCCAATTATATCGGCGCTTCCCCCTTCTTCACCCGGGAGGCCCGGGCGCCCTTCGTGAATATGAACGGGCAGGAAACCTATAAATTTGCCGTGAACGCCATGTGCCGGGATCTGACACAGGTCCTGGAGGATGCAGGGCTGGAAGGGCCGGAGCTGGCCTGGGTCATCCCGCATCAGGCGAATGTGCGCATCATCCAGGGGGCCGGGAAGCGGCTTCCCATTCCGGAGGAGCGCTTTTATGTGAATATCGACCGCTACGGGAACACCAGCTCTGCCAGCATCCCCATTGCATTGGATGAGCTGAATCGGGGCGGAAAGCTGAAGCCCGGCGATCTGCTGGCCATGTGCGCCTTTGGGGGCGGCTTATCCAGCGCGGCCTCTGTTCTTCGATGGTCTGTTTAGTTAGTATAACTAAGCTTATTCCTTCTTCTTCCCTACAGGCCCTTCCCGGAAGCTGCTTTTCCGGGAAAGCCACTTCTTCCCGGGGCGGGCGTCTCCGTGAGCGAGGCGCCCCAGCCCTTCCCCGGCTCCCCTCCCGGCACCTTCTTTCTGCCGCCGGGCAGGCAGCAGAGGGGGCAGTGGCTCTGCCATCAAATCTGATCTCAGGCTTACGGCCCGCAAAGCGGCGGGCCAATAACAATACATACAGTGAATAAACGGAGGTAAATCATTATGCTGACTTTGGAAAAACTCATCGAATTCATCGCGGAGCAGCTGGATAAGGATGCTGCAGAGATCAATGCGGACACCACCCTGGAATCCCTGGGCATCGACTCCCTGGGCACCGTGGAGCTGGTCATGAATCTGGAGGATGTGATCGGCATGGAGATCGAGCTGGATGAAAAGCTGCAGACTGTGGGCGAATTCTGCGCCTTCGTACAGAAAAAGCAGCAGGAGCAGGCCTAAAGCCATGCTGAAGACGGCTATATGCAGCCTGCTTGGGCTGGAATACCCGGTGCTGCAGGGCGGCATGGCCTGGGTCTCCGAGGCGAAGCTGGCCGCTGCGGTGAGCAATGGCGGCGGCCTGGGCATCATCTCCGCCATGAACGCGGATGCTGCCTATCTGCGGCAGCAGATCCACCTGGCCCGCAGCCTGACGGCGCGCCCCTTTGGCGTGAACGTGATGCTGCTCTCCCCCAATGTGGAGGAGGTGGCGGCAGTCTGCGCAGAGGAAAAGGTGCCGGTCATCACCACCGGTGCGGGGAACCCGGCCCGCTATATGGAGCAGTGGAATGCCGCAGGCAGCAAGGTCATCCCGGTGGTGGCCTCTGTGGCCCTGGCGAAGCTGGCTGCCCGGCACGGCGCAGCAGCAGTCATCGCCGAGGGCGGCGAGAGCGGCGGCCACATTGGTGAGCTTTCCACCTTCTGCCTGGTTCCCCAGGTGAAGGACGCGGTGAGCATCCCGGTGATCGCAGCCGGGGGCATCGCCGATGGCCGCGGCCTGGCAGCAGCCCTGATGCTGGGCGCGGATGGCGTGCAGCTGGGCACTGCCTTCCTGGTGGCAGAGGAATGCCCCATCCACCAGAATTACAAAAATCGTGTGCTGAAGGCCGGGGATACGGATACCATCGTCACCGGCCGCAGGCTGGGCCACCCTGTCCGCAGCCTGAAAAATGCCTTCTCCCGGCAATATGCCCAGCTGGAATACAGTGAGATCAGCAATGCGGAGCTGGATGCACAGGCTGTGGGCCGTCTGCGCCTGGCCGCCGTGGAGGGCGATGAAAAGCAGGGCTGTCTGCTGGCCGGTCAGTGCGCCGGCCTGGTGAAGGAGGAAGCCCCTGCCGCCGCGATCCTCCAGCGGATCTGCACGGATGCCGAAACCCTGCTGGGAAATGCGGGCCGCTGGCTGGGATAAACTCCCCCGCCTGTGATCCAGGCCGCAGCCCAAACGCTAAAGTTTTTTGACCCACTTTTTTTCAAAAAAGTGGGGGTTTTGGAAAAAATAAACCCCTTCTTTTCTTGAAAGAAAAGAAGCAAAAGAACTTTAGTGGGCTTCGCCGCCTGTGATCCAGGCCGCAGCCCAGATATTAAAGTTTTTTGACCCACTTTTTTTCAAAAAAGTGGGGGTTTCGAAAAAAATAAAACCCTTCTTTTCTTGAAAGAAAAGAAGCAAAAGAACTTTAGTGGGCTTCGCCGCCTGTGATCCAGGCCGCAGCCCAGATATTAAAGTTTTTTGACCCACTTTTTTTCAAAAAAGTGGGGGTTTCGGAAAAAAGCAAGCGAAAATCTTACTGAACGGAGCGAATCAATGGGTAAAATCGCCTTTGTTTTCCCGGGCCAGGGAGCCCAATACGTTGGCATGGGGCAGGATCTTTACGAGCAGAGCCCCCATGCCCGGCAGATCTTTGATATGGCGGACCAGCGCCGCCCCGGCACCTCTGCCCAGTGCTTCACCGGGGATCAGGAGGAGCTGAAGCAGACACGGAACACCCAGCCCTGCCTCTACTGCGTGGATATGGCCAGTGCCTATGCCCTGCAGCAGGCCGGTGTGCAGCCGGATATGGTGGCGGGCTTCTCCCTGGGGGAGGTGGCAGCCGCTGCCTTTGCCGGGGTGCTCAGCTATGAGGAGGGCTTTGATCTGGTCTGCCAGCGGGGCGCGCTGATGCAGGAATCCTCTCTGCAGTTCGACAGTGCCATGCTGGCTGTGGTGCGCCTGCCCTTTGAGAAGGTGGAAGCACTCTGCCGGAAATTCAGCTATGTCTACCCGGTGAATTATAACTGCCCCGGGCAGCTGGTGGTAGCCGGCCTCCGGGAGGAGCTGGCTGCTTTCAAGGAAGCGGTGAAGGAAGCCGGCGGCAAGGCCCTGCCTCTGCCGGTCAGCGGCGCTTTCCACACCCCCTTCATGGGCAAGGCAGCCCTGGGACTGAATCAGAAGCTGCACTATGCCCATTTCTCCACCCCGGAGATCCCTCTCTACTCCAATTACCTGGCAGAGCCCTATCGGGACAATGCCCAGGAGCTGCTGGTGATGCAGCTCATCAACCCGGTGCGCTGGGTGGAGACCATCGAAAACATGATCGCAGACGGCGCGGATACCTTTATCGAGGTGGGCGCGGGGAAGACCCTCTCCGGCTTTATCGCCAAGATCAACAGCCAGGTCCGTGTCTTTAACGTGGAGGACTCCGTCAGCCTGGCAAAGACCCTGGCCGGGGTGCAGTCCATTGCTTAGGGGCAAGACGGCCCTGGTCACCGGGGGCTCCCGGGGGATTGGGAAGGCCATCTGCCTGCGCCTGGCAAGGGAAGGGGCGAAGATCGCCCTCATCTATGCCCGAAATCAGGAGGCAGCCGAAGCCGTCTGCCGGGAATTGGCAGCCCTGGGCGCAGAGGCCCGGGCCTATCAATGCGATGTGGCAGATTATACTGCCTGCAAGGAAGTGATCGGGCAGGTGAAGGCGGATCTCGGCTCCCTGGATGTGCTGGTGAATAACGCAGGTGTCACAGCGGACGGTCTGCTCATGACCATGAAGGAAAGCCAGTATGATCTGGTGCTGGATACCGATCTGAAGGGCGCTTTCAATATGATCCGCCATGCCACGCCCATCTTCGTCCGGCAGCGCAGCGGAAAGATCATCAATATCAGCTCTGTCATTGGTCTGCGCGGCAACGCGGGGCAGGCCAATTATGCCGCCGCCAAGGCCGGTCTGCTGGGCCTGAGCAAATCCGTGGCAAAGGAGCTGGCCCCCCGGGGCATCTGCTGCAATGCCATCGCCCCCGGCTTCATCGAAACGGATATGACCGCCGGCCTGGGCGAGCATGGGCAGAAGCTGCTGGAAAGCATCCCCCTGGGCAGAGCCGGCCTGCCGGAAGAGGTGGCTGAGCTGGTGGCCTTCCTCTCCGGGCCGGGCAGTGATTATATCACCGGGCAGGTCATCGCCGTGGATGGCGGTATGTCCATGTGATGCAAGGAGCTTGATGCGGAAAGTTATCTTGAAGATTGCCACGTTGCCAAGCTGGCTTTTGCCAAGGCAAAATCACAGCTTGTCTGCCTCGCAATGACAGAAGCCAGAAGCAGCATCCAAAGGCGAAAGTTCTTTGTCCAACTTTCTTTCAAGAAAGTTGGGGTTTTAAAAGAATGGAAACCGCCGCTTACAAGTTCGGCTTTGCTATCCGCAAACCGAACTTAGAAAAAAGCGGCAGCGGGAAACTTTTAATTTTGAGCCGCTTCTTTGATCAGAGGCAGCACCCAAAGGCGAAAGTTCTTTGTCCAACTTTCTTTCAGGAAAGTTGGGGTTTTAACAGGGATTTCCCGGCCATCTCAAGGCTTGGTATACACAAACAAGGAGTTCGATCTATGAGACAAGTTGCCATCACCGGCATGGGCATCA
Organism: Bacillota bacterium; assembly: GCA_030528765.1. Classification (GTDB taxonomy): domain Bacteria; phylum Bacillota; class Dehalobacteriia; order UBA4068; family UBA4068; genus RGIG3155. Next base: position 4,130 of record JAUMYD010000024.1, on the reverse strand, counting down.
TCTCCCCCCTAGGGAATGACATCCCCAGCTTCTGGGCGGCGCTCTGCGCGGGGGAATGCGGCATCGGCCCCATCACCCGTTTTGATACCGAAAAATTTAAGGTAAAGCTGGCAGCGGAGGTAAAATATTTCGATCCGCTGCAATACATGGAAAAGGCGGATCTGATCCACCGGGATCTTTACACCCAGTATGCCCTGGCTGCTGCGGCACAGGCCATGGAGGACAGCGGCATCCTGGGGAAGGTCGCCCCGGAGCGGCTGGCCGTCTATTTCAGCTCCGGCGTGGGCGGCATGGGCACCTTCCAGACGGAGGTGGGCAAGCTGCTGGAAAAGGGGCCGAAGCGGGTCTCTCCCTATTTCGTCCCCATGATGATCGCCAATATGGCAGCAGCGGAGATCGCCATTCAGTATCAGGCCCGGGGGGCCTGCATACCGGTGGTCACGGCCTGCGCCACCGGCAGCAACAGCATCGGCGAGGCCCTGCGGGCCATTCGCCACGGCTATGCGGATGCGGTGATCTGCGGCGGCGCGGAGGCTCCCATCATGGAGATCAGCGTGGCAGGCTTCGCCAATATGATGGCCCTTTCCCAGAGCGAGGATCCGAACGCGGCCTCCCTGCCCTTTGACGCCCGCCGCGGCGGCTTTGTCATGGGTGAGGGTGCGGGCTGCCTGGTCCTGGAGGAGCTGGAAGGGGCAAAGGCCCGCGGCGCCCATATCTACGGCATCCTGGCGGGCTATGGCTCCAGCTGCGATGCCCACCACATCACCGCACCCCAGCCGGAGGCAGAGGGCGCCATCCGCGCCATTCGGCAGGCCATCGGGGAGGCGGGCGGCTGCGAGGGCAAGCAGATCTACATCAACGCCCACGGCACCGGCACCCCCCTGAACGATGCGGCAGAGACCCGGGCCATCAAAGGCGCGCTGGGAAGGGCTGTGGAGCATTGCCTGCTCAGCTCCAGCAAGTCCATGACCGGGCATATGCTGGGCGCAGCAGGCGCGGCAGAAGCCATCGTCACCGCGCTGGCTTTGGAGCGGGGCATCATCCCCCCCACCATCAATCTGGAACAGCCCGACCCGGAATGCGATCTGGATTATACCCCCCTGCACAGCCGGGCAGCAAAACCCGGGCTGGGGCTTTCTCTCTCCCTGGGCTTTGGCGGGCATAATGCCTGCCTGGCAATCCTGAAGGCAGGAGAGAAGTAAGAAGAAATCTGTGCTGCGTTTCGGATGCTGAAACGCGTTAAAAGCGAGAACCCACACTTTTTTGAAAAAAAGTGGGTCAAAAAACTTTAATCTTTGAGTAGCGGTGGCTATGGGGCTGTACTTTATAGCTGCGGCAGCCCAAGGATCAAAAGTTTCTTGGTCCTTCTTTTCAAAGAAGGACGGTTTCGCCCGATATTTCCAATCACGAAACGGAGTGATCCCATGAACAAAGAAGAGCTCATGTCCCTGCTGCCCCACCGGGAGCCCATGCTGCTGCTGGACGAAGCAGAGCTGGAGGGCGAGCTGGCCCGGGGAAAGCGGCTGATCCGCGGGGATGAATTCTTTCTGCAGGGGCATTTCCCGGGGAATCCGGTGGTGCCGGGGGTCATCCTCTGCGAGATTTTGGCCCAGTCTGCCTGCGTGCTGCTGGGGCAGGAGGCCACCGCCGGAAAGACGCCCTTTTTCACCGGCATGGATAAGGTGCGCTTCAAGAACCCCGTCCGCCCCGGTGATCTGCTGGAAACGGAATGCCGCATCACCCGGCGGAAGGCTGCTTTCTATTTCGCAGAGGGCAGCATCCATGTGAAGGGGCAGCTCTGCCTTTCGGCGGAGTTTTCCTTCGCCCTGGTATAGAGTATATTCCTTTCTTCCCCTATATGCAGCTCCATCTTTTCCCGGAGCTGCAAAAATGGCCTCCCTTTCGGGGAGGCCATTTCTCTTTTGGGTATATTTTGGGATCAGCTGCACAGCAAATAGCATGATCCTCCATTAAAACAAGGGTGCTCTTCAGAGAGGATCTCCTGAATGGAACTCCGCATACGCACTTACATTTCTGCTGCTTTCGCGTAAGGCAAAAGCAGCAGGGCCCAAGCAGCAGCCGATATGATACGATTCCAAACAGGCATTTTGTTTGCTATAGCATGAAATGGGCCCATTAAAAAACAATTAGCTTGTGGTAAGAGCGTCCGCCCGGAGCTCCTGAACCGACCAGGGGGCCTTCTTCCGCTGCTTCACCCATGCAGGCGCAGGGGCGGCTCAGGCAGAAAAGAGGCTGTTGCCGATGAATTCCTGCAGGATGGAATTCCGGGGCACCAGCTCGCTGGGGGCGCATTCAAAATAGCGCACCAGCCGCAGCAGGCGCTGGGCCTCCCCATAGCAGCTGTGCTGGCTGGGGATGGCGGCAAGCGCATCCTCCACCAGCGGCCGCAGCACCGGCAGCTCGTAGATCAGGGAGGAATTGATGAAGAAATCTGCTGCTTCCTGATAGGGGAAGATATTCTCATGCTCTCCCCGGCGCACATCGTCCCAGCGTTCCAGCGTGTTTCCGGGGTCGATCCCCCGGAACTGCATATCCCGGACCATTCGCCGCAGCAGGCGGTTATCCGAGGAGGAGAGGGGGCAGTAGGCATCCAGATTGATCTGCGTCAGGGCAGAAATGAAGATCTTCCGCAGCTGCCCCTGGGGGATGCCCCGGCTGAGCTGCGGATTCAGCGCGTGGATCCCCTCCACCAGCAGGATCTGATCCTTCTCCAGCCGCAGGCTGTGATGATCGGGGATGCTCTTTCCCTGCTTGAAATCATAGATGGGCAGCAGGACCTCCTCCCCGGCCAGCAGCGCCTGCATGCTTTCCCGGAACAGGGGGAGATTCAGCGCGGCCAGGCCCTCAAAATCCCTGCGCCCTCTGGCATTCATAGGGGTGCTGTCCCGATCTATGAAAAAATCATCTGTGGAGATGAGGATGGGCTCCACGCCCATGGTGCGGAACTGTATGCCCAGCCTTTCGGTGGAGGTGGTTTTCCCGGAGCTGGAAGGCCCGGCCAGCAGCAGCAGACGAATTCTGGGGAAATCCTGCAGGATCCTGTCCGTGGTCTGGGAAAGCTGCCGCTCGTAGAGGGTCTCTGCCACCAGCATCAGGCGGATGAAATCCTGCGGCTTTCCCCGCACCACCCGGTTCAGATCCGCAATGCTGGAAATGCCCATCAGGCGGCTCCACTGATCGTAGCTGCGCAGGGTGGCGTGCAGCTGCCCGGGGATGAGCTGCTTCTGGGGCTTCACGCCCAGATACTCCCGCTCCGGCAGGCGCAGGATAAAGCCATCCTCATAGGGGAGCAGCTCAAAATAGCCCAGCAGGCCGCTGTGGGTGACTGTTCTTCCGAAGAAAGATTCCTCCTGCCCGCCCAGGGAGTGCAGCAGCAGATCCTTTTCCTGCCGCTGCTTCAGCAGCTCTGCCTGCTCATAATTGCCCTTTTCTTCCATATAAAGAATGGCGTCCTCCCGGGAAAGCTGCCTGCGGTGGATGGGCAGATCCCGCTGGATGTAATCCTGCATCCGTCGGGCCAGAGCGCTGACCTCCCGGCTGCTGCAGGACTGCTGATCCCGAAAATTGCAGAAGAGCCCCTGGCTGAGGCTGTGGCTGACCCAAAGCCGCCGCTCCGGGAAGAGCTCCTGGCAGGCCATGTTCAGCAGCATCACCAGGGAACGGCGGTAGATGCGCCAGCCCGGGCCGGAATCATAATCCAGAAATTCCACCCGGCTGTCGATGTAGAGGGGGTAATCCAGCTCCTGCAGGGCGCCGTTTACCCGGGCAGCCAGGGCCGGATGCCTGCGGGGAGGCAGCTTTTGCAGCAGCTGCTCCAGAGAGCTTCCCTTCGGGATCTGCAGCAGCTTCCCTTCATCATATGTGATATTTACGGTGGCTCTGTCTTCAAACATCTTCTGCTCCTTTCGGAAGTTTTTTTTTTCCGTAAAAGTAAGTATTCTCGCTCAGCTCTTCTTCTCCTCCCCCGTATATGGGTGTGGCCCCCCGACTGCGAAAACAGGGGAAAAACTTCAATCTCCTGCCCGGGCTGAGCAGTAAGGAAGAGAATTAGCGGGAAAGGAGTAGAAATAAAATAAATATGGAATCAAACCACAAAATTAACAGCAATC
>JAUMYD010000168.1 GCA_030528765.1 Bacillota bacterium | reverse complement strand
TTCCAAGAATATCACAAAGGTCGAGCATAATATCGGAATCGGGCATTGCTTTGCCTGTCTCCCATTTGGATATAGCTCTGTCGGTTATATCCAATTTTTCTGCCAACTGTGCTTGTGTAAGATTTTGCTTTTTTCTGCACTCGGCAATAAACTTTCCTATTTTGATTTGGTCCATAGGCTACCTCCTTTTGCTTTGATTGTAGCGCCTTTTAAGGAAAATAACACGAACCAATGGTTGAAAGGGGAGACATCAACCATTAGTAGAGTGAAAATCAACCGTCAAATTCAAGTTTGTCTAATTGTTTAGTTGAGTATATCACATAGCTGCAGCGTATACAAGAACAGTCCCGGCAGGTAATCCTGCCGGGACTGTAACTGTTTTATGACGCCCTGTCATTTGCTGTACCGGCTTAGTTAAATCAGATCAGAAGGGGATCGCGGATCCTGCTGTTTTTATTCCACGATCTTCCGCAGATCAGCCATGCTGTCTGCCATGGCGACGATGCGCTGCAGCAGGCTCATGCGCTTGGCGCGCACCTCCAGGTCGGGATCCATGACCATCACGGCCTCGAAGAAGGCGTTGATGGGTTCTGCCAGCTGGGAGAGGCATTCCAGGGCTTCCTGATAGCTGCCTTCCTCCACCAGTGCGGCGAAGTGGCCTTCAGCAGCCAACACAGCAGCGAAGAGCTGCTTTTCAGAGGGCTCGGCAAAGCTGGCTTCCTCCACCGGGGGCAGCTCCATGCTCTGGCCCTTTTCTGCGGCGCTGCGCAGAATGTTGGCGCTGCGATTGAAGCCGGCCAGCAGCTGCGGGAAGGCAGGATGGCTGCGGAAGCTCTGCAGAGCCTGGGCCCGGCACTGGGCAGAAAAGAGATCGCCCTGCTGCAGGCCGATGCTCTGGATGGCGTTGACCACATCATAGCTGACACCGCCTTCGCTGAGCAGATTTTCCAGACGCTGATACAGGAAGCTGACCGCGCTTTCGATGCGCTCGGGCATCAGGCTCATATCCAGATCGGGAATATCCTTCTCCAGCAGGCCGTAGGCATAGCCCAGAACGTCCCGCAGCACCAGATCCAGCTGATGCCTGACGATGATCTGGGTGCAGCCCGCAGCGGCGCGGCGCAGGGCAAAGGGATCCTGCGAGCCGGAGGGGATCTGGCCGATGGCGAAGAAGGCCAGCATGGTATCGAGCTTATCTGCCAGGGCTACAGCCAGGCCGGCCTTGCTTTCCGGCAGCTCATCCCCGGCGAAACGGGGCTGGTAATGCTCGCGGATGGCCTGGGCCACAGCGGCATCCTCTTTCGCTGCCAGTGCGTAATATTCGCCGATGATGCCCTGAAGCTCGGGGAATTCATAGACCACATGGGAGGCCAGGTCGGCCTTGGCCAGATAGGCGGAGCGGCTGGTATGCTCCAGCTCCGTCTGGCTGAAGCCCAGCTGCTGACCGATGTATTCTGCCAGAGCCACGATGCGGCCAACCTTCTGCCGCAGGGAGCCCAGCTTCTCGTGGAAGACCACAGCGGAGAGCTTCTCCACGTTTTCGCTCATGGGGCGGCGCAGATCCTCCCGATAGAAGAATTCCGCGTCCTCCAGACGGGCGCAGAGTACGCGCTCGTTGCCGGCAGCCACCAGATCCAGGCGATAATCATCACCATTGCGGACGGTGATGAAGCGGGGCAGCAGCTTGCCCTCCGCATCATGCACCGGGAAATAGCGCTGATGCTCCCGCATGGGGGTGATGACCAGCTCCGGCGGCAGCTCCAGATAGCTTTCCGCAAAATGCCCGGCCAGGGCAGTGGGGTATTCCACCAGGAAGACCACTTCCTCCAGCAGCTCTTCATCCTCATCCACGATGCCGTTGACGCTTTCCGCCACGGCCTGGATCTGGGACTGGATGAGCGCCCGGCGGCGTTCCGGATCCACGATCACATAATTCTGTTCCAGCAGCGCCTCATAGACGCTGGGTTCGCTGATCTCAATGCAGCTGCTGCCCAGGACGCGATGTCCCCGGGTGACGCGGCCGCTTTCCACGCCCGCATAGGAGAAGGGGATCACTTCTTCGCCGTAGAGCGCCACGATCCAGTGGATGGGGCGGACGAAGCGGGCCGGGTTGTGACCCCAGCGCATGGGTTTGGGGAAGAAAATCTTATCTGCGATGCCGGGAAGCAGCTCCGGCAGGATCTCCACGGCCAGGCGGCCCTGGGTCTTTTTCAGGCCGAAGAGATAGCTGCTGTTGTTCAGCTCTTTCTGGTAAAGCTCGGCCGGGTCCAGGCCCTGCCCACGGCAGAAGCCCAGCAGCGCCTTGGTGGGCTGGCCTTCGCCGTCATAGGCGGCCTTCAAAGAGGGGCCTTTTACTTCCGTTTCCACGTCAGCGGCTTTTTCCGCCAGACCCTCCACCTGCAAAGTCAGGCGGCGGGGGGTGGCCAGCACCCGCAGGGATTCATAGGCCAGGCCCTTTTCCTGCAGGCCGTTTCCGGCCAGGCGGGTGATCTGCCGGATCAGATCCGGCAAAAAGCGTGCTGGGATCTCTTCGGTACCCAGCTCCCAAAGTAAGGCTTTACTCATGATCGGCACCCTCCTTCACAGCATTTTCCCCTTTCAGCAGGGGGAAGCCCAGGCGTTCCCGCTCCGCCAGATAAGCAGCCACGCAGGCCCGGGCCAGATTCCGCACCCGCAGCACATAGCTTTGGCGTTCCGTCACGGAGATGGCAGAGCGCGCATCCAGCAGGTTGAAGGTGTGGGAACATTTCAGGCAGTAATCAAAGGCGGGCTGGGGCAGATCCGCTTCCAGAACCCGCTGGCATTCTTTTTCGTACATCTCGAAGAGGCGGAAGAGCATGTCGATATCCGCCACCTCGAAGTTATATTTGGAATAATCCACCTCATGCTGGTGGTGAACATCGCCGTAGGTGACGTCCTTCGTCCACTGGATGTCATAGACGCTGTCCACGCCCTGAATGAACATGGCCAGGCGTTCGGTGCCGTAGGTCAGCTCGCCGCAGACCGGGTGGCAATCCACACCGCCGAACTGCTGGAAATAGGTGAACTGGCTGACCTCCATGCCATCCAGCCAGACCTCCCAGCCCAGACCCCAGGCGCCCAGGGTGGGGCTTTCCCAGTTGTCCTCCACGAAGCGGATGTCGTGGGCCTTCAGATCGATGCCGATGGCTTCCAGGGATTCCAGATACATCTCCTGAATCTCATCGGGGGAGGGCTTCAGCAGCACCTGATACTGATAATAATGCTGGAGGCGGTTGGGGTTATCCCCGTAGCGTCCGTCGGTGGGGCGGCGGGAAGGCTCCACATAGGCCACGTTCCAGGGCTCCGGGCCCAGGGCGTGCATGGCAGTGGCCGGGTTCATGGTACCCGCGCCTTTTTCTGTGTCATAGGGCTGGAGGATCACGCAGCCCTGACGGCCCCAATATTCATTGAGCGCCAAGATCATATCCTGAAAATACATCGGCGTCACTCCCTTTGCGTAATGCGGGGAAAAGCCCCGCTTTCCTAACTCATCTAAATATTATAGTACAAGCCCAGCTGGAAGTCAATCGAAGGGGGGAGGAGGGGAAAAGAAAGCCTGTAGGTTTGTCAATGATGTGTTACACATTCGGGAAAGAAAAAAGAACGTGCT
>JAUMYD010000023.1:9907-15231 GCA_030528765.1 Bacillota bacterium | reverse complement strand
TATCTTCCTTTTGCTGCCACATTCTCCGCTGCCTTATGCTGCAGATCTTTTTCATGCAGCTCGTTTATTTCACTGCAAAGGTGGGCTTATCAATAATACTGACATCAATATATCGCAGAGGGCGCCCCTGCTCCATCTCGTTATCAAGCAGGATGCCCGTATAGACACCGTATTTTTTATGAAAATCCTCACAATCCCCCAAACGAATCTCTACGCCGGAAAGGGTATAAAGCTTGATGAACTGCGGATTGCTTACGTTGATTTCCCCGATCCCCTCCGCGTCATCCGGCAGAGAACGAATGATCGTCAGGGCCTCCTCCATGCCCCTCCTTTCCACGCAGATACCGGGCATAGATTCGCTATAAGGCAGCTCCACTCCACTGATCAAAGGAAGCTCCAGGCCGGACCAACTGCGGTGCCGCTGCAGGATCCGTCCCTCCGCATCCACTTCCAGCAAAAAATCCGCAGACATCATGCAGGCCACCGCCTCCCGCTCCTCCACCTGGATGAGCAGCTGGTTCGGCAGCTTTCGCCGGAGCTCAGCACTTTTGATGCGAGGCTCTATACAGATCCATGCCGAAGAGCTTTTCAGATCCACCGAAAAGATATTAGCTCCCTTATGCACTTCTGCCAGCTCAAGAATGCGCTGCTCCGAAACAAGACTGTTGCCACTCACAACAACTTCACGAATGGAAAAAAAACTGGAAAGAGAGAAAAAATATCCAGCAAACATGCAGGCAACCAAAAAAACCAGGATCAAAACCCAGCGGATATTGCCGGCCCGGCGTCTGGCTTTGCGATATGTGGAAATATCTGTAATCTTGGCATTTTGATTCATGACGTACTCCGTTGTAGTGATAAATTAAATTATACCAAAAAAATACGGAAAAAGCGAGTTGTTTTTGTCGTGGGCCAGCAAATTATGAACGAGAATAATTGACAAAAATCAGAGGCAGAGTATATAATATACCAGTTAAGCTGAGTTTTCACTAAAAACCTGCAAGGAGTTTCAATATGGCTATTAACCGCCCCCGTGGCACTAATGATTTCCTGCCGGAAGATACTGCCAAATGGCAGGCCGTTGAAGAATTGCTGCGCGGAATGTGCCGCTCTTATGGTTTTCAGGAAATCCGCACCCCCATTTTTGAGGACACGGATCTTTTCTGCCGTGGCGTAGGCGCCACCACGGATATCGTTACCAAGGAAATGTATACCTTCGAAGATCACGGTGGCCGTTCCGTTACCCTGCGCCCGGAGAACACTGCCTCTGCCTGCCGTGCCTTTCTGGAAAATAAGCTGTATGGGCTGGTGCAGCCCACAAAGCTCTATTACATCGGCCCTATGTTCCGCTATGAAAAGCCCCAGGCTGGTCGTTTCCGCCAATTCCATCAGTTCGGACTGGAGATCTTTGGCACCTCTGCTCCGGCTGCGGATGCGGAGATCATCGCCTTTGCCTGGGATCTTTACCAGCGTCTGGGCATTCAGGGTCTGGTGCTGAAGCTGAACAGCGTTGGCTGCCCGAAGTGCCGCGCTGCCTACCGGAAAGCCCTGCAGGACTATTTCCACCCCCATCTGGAAACCCTCTGCGGCAGCTGCCGGGATCGTTTTGAGCGCAATCCGCTGCGTATTCTGGATTGCAAAAGTGAAATCTGCCAGGGCATCGGTGCCGATGCACCCAAGATTCAGGATTACCTCTGCGAGGACTGCGCCGGGCACTTCGAAAAGGTGCAGAACCTGCTTCATGCAGCGGAGATCCCCTTCGTCATCGATCCGCACATGGTTCGGGGCCTGGATTATTACACCAAAACGGCCTTTGAGATTCAGGCCGGCGCCATCGGCGCCCAATCCGCAGTTTGCGGCGGCGGACGCTATGACGGCCTGATTCAGGAAATCGGCGGCGACCCTACCCCGGGCGTTGGTTTTGCGCTGGGCATTGAACGCATCTTTGCGGCACTGCAGGCCCAGGGCGATGATATTGAAGTAAGCCAGGATTTAAACGTATATATTCTTGTTGCAGGCGGCGTAGAGGCCTCTGCTGCGGCCTTCCGTCTGGCAGATCAGCTGCGTCGGGCTGAGCTCAGCGTGGAGATGGATTACGCGGATAAGAGCTTCAAAGCCCAGATGAAAGCAGCAAACAGGCTCGGTGCGGCAATGGCAGTCATCATCGGGGATGATGAAGTGAAATCCGGCTGCGCCACGGTAAAGGATATGGAGAGCGGCGAACAATGCTCGCTGCCTTTCACAGAGATTAAACAATATATTTTGGAAAGATAGGAGCATCGACCATGACAGAGAAAATGATGAAACGAAGCGATTACTGTGGTAAGCTGCGTGCTGAGGACGCAGGCCGGGAAGTGGTTCTGACCGGTTGGGTGCAGAGCAATCGCGATCACGGCGGCCTGATCTTCATCGACCTGCGTGACCGGGAAGGGATCGTGCAGGTGGTTTTCGACCCCACCATCGATGCAGACAGCTTTGCCCAGGCAGAAGCAGCCCGCAGTGAGTATGTTCTGAACGTAAAAGGTACGGTACGCCGTCGCTCTGAGGAGACCATCAATCCCAACCGGGCTACCGGTGAGATCGAAGTTGTTTGCTCCAAGATGATCACCCTGAACAAATCCAAAACCCCGCCCTTCTTCATCGAGGACGATGTGAACGTGGATGAAAACATCCGCCTGCGCTATCGTTATCTGGATCTGCGTCGGCCGGAAATGCAGGAAACCCTGAAGCTGCGCCACAAAGTCACCATCGCCATGCGGAAATTCCTGGATGACGAAGGTTTCTATGAAATCGAAACCCCCATGCTCTGCAAGAGCTCCCCGGAAGGTGCCCGCGATTACCTGGTTCCCTCCCGCGTACACCCCGGCGAATTTTACGCGCTGCCCCAGAGCCCGCAGCTCTTCAAGCAGATCCTGATGGTTTCCGGCATGGATCGTTATTTCCAGATCGCCCGCTGCTTCCGCGATGAAGACCTGCGCGCAGACCGCCAGCCGGAATTCACCCAGCTGGATATGGAAATGAGCTTCATGACCGAAGAAGAGATCCGTGATCTGAATGAACGCCTGCTCCAGTACGTGTTCAAGGAAGCCATGGGCCGGGATATCCAGATCCCCTTCCCCGTCATGACCTGGAAAGAAGCCATGGCACGCTATGGCTCTGACAAACCCGACCTGCGCTTCGGCATGGAGCTGATCGACATCGCCGATGTGGCTGCAGTCAGCGAATTCACCACCTTCGCCTCTGTGGCACAGAAAGGCGGCTGGGTCCGCGGCATCAACGCCAAGGGCGCTCGCTTCTCCCGCCGCACCATGGATGACCTGAAGGACTACGTAGCCGTTTACGGCGCTCGCGGTCTGGCCTACATCATGGTGGAAGAAGAAGGCCTGAAATCCCCCATCGCCAAATTCTTCACCGAAGAACAGCTGAATGAAATCTGCACCCGCATGAATGCAGAACCCGGTGACGTTCTGATGTTTGTTGCCGCTGATCCGGAAGTCACCGCAGACAGCCTGGGTCACCTCCGCTGCGAAGTGGCAAAACGCCTGAACCTGATCGATCCGGAAGAGCTGAACTTCCTCTGGGTCGTAGATTTCCCCATGATGGAAATGGACAAGGAAGAGCAGCGCTGGAAAGCCGTCCATCATCCCTTCACCATGGTCAAGGAAGAAGATCTGGATATCCTGGAAAGCAAGCCGCATGAAGCCCGCGCACAGGCCTATGACTGCGTCCTGAATGGCTGCGAGCTGGGCGGCGGCTCCATCCGTATCCATCGCCGTGACATCCAGGAGAAGATCTTCAAGCTGATCGGCCTCACGGAAGAAGAAAGCCGGGAAAAATTCGGCTATCTGATGGATGCCTTTGAATACGGCACCCCGCCCCACGGCGGCCTGGCCTTTGGTCTGGATCGTATGGTCATGCTCATGGGCAACAAGGACAGCATCCGCGACGTCATCGCCTTCCCCAAGACCCAGAGTGCTTCCGACCTGATGACCCAGGCGCCCAGCGGCGTTTCCATCAAGCAGCTGCGTGAACTGCACATCCGTCCGCAGCGCAAGGAAAAAGAAGAATAAGAACCACGCAAACCACGGGCAAAATGCTCGGCATGCATAAAACAGTGAACAGGCACGGCAGATTAAAGCGCTGTGCCTGTTCTTATATAATCAGCCGGTGCACGATAGAATGCTGGAATAAACATAAATTTGGCGAGGTGATTGAAGTGATAGATCTTTCTCTATGGATGGATAAATTTTTGCTCACATTAAGCGAAAATTTTGGAGAACGTGCATGCTTTGTTGGTTTGCAGGGAAGCTACGGTCGAGGCGAAGCAACAGAAACAAGCGATATTGATATTGTTGTGATACTCGATGAATTGTCTGCTTCGGATATTCAAACCTATAATACGATGCTGGACAGTTTATCACACAGAGAGCTGATTTGCGGCTTCCTTTCGGGAAAAAAAGAAATTTTGAATTGGGAGCCTTCGGATCTTTTTCAGTTCTATTATGATACAAAGCCAATAAAGGGAAGCCTTGATGAATTGCTGCCTTTGATTGACGAGCCTGCTGTTAACAAAGCAATAAAAATCGGCGCATGCAATATCTTTCACGGCTGTGTGCATAATATGCTGCACGAGAAGAGCGAAGAAATTCTGAGAGGATTATATAAATCTGCTTCTTTTGTTATTCAGGCAATCTGCTTCAAGCAAACAGGAAGCTATATTCGCCACCAAAAGGATTTGCTTGAACTCGTTTCTTCCGGGGAACGAGCGATCATTGATACCTTTTTAGAATTGAAAAATGCTGGAAAGATCGATTTTCAGATAATGTCTGAAAGATTGTTTGCCTGGTCTAAAAGCTGGATAGAAAAAACGAAATAGAAGGGGCGTGCTGCCCCGATTTATTGAAGCGAATAAAAGAACGCACTTCTATTCAGCCTGCTGAGATATGGTGCAATGCGTGATCCTGCGCTCCGCCGATACAAAAACCCGACCCATGATCAAAACCGTGGGTCGGGTCAAGTGTTTCATGCACACAGCCCAAAAACAGGGAGGCATAAGCAAAACGCAGCGCGCGACCCCCAGCCCCCTGCGAAAAACCAGGGGGCCTGGGAGCTGCAGTATACGGAACCCTATCCCAATAAAACGCCTGTGCAGAGTATTCCGGGAGATTCATCTGCACGGGACTATAACAGAAATCATTATAACTGCCAGAGCCGCCTTCCATCCATACTGCAGAAGCACAGCAGACCTTCCGAAGCTGAACAACCTGCTGCACACCGGCGCTGGATTTTCGTGCAGGCTGGGCGATCCGGAGCCAGCAAAAGCT
>JAUMYD010000023.1:0-9897 GCA_030528765.1 Bacillota bacterium | reverse complement strand
TATGCCACAGCAGTATTCTATTGGGAAAGCCATCAGAGATGGCCGGAGCACCTTCAAAAAAGAAAAGCCTCCCGCGATTTATAAATGCATCAGGAGGAAAACTTCCCAAAGAAGCAGGCCAAGAGGAGCCTGCGGGGAAAAGCAATTGTCAAACACAGCTCAGGCAAGCGAATGTGGCCGACCAAAAATCATTCCTTTCTTTGCAAAACACAATGCAAGCACACAGCAGAAGCAAAACCAAACCTCTAAAAAAATAACTATTTACATTTATTATATCAAACAACAGACACTTTGTCAAACAAAAATCATTTCTTTTATAAAATTAAAACAAAGCTACATAATTATATTATTTACTATATTATTTCTATAGATATCGATTTCCTTTCGATAAAAATCTTTATTATATAGTAATAGCTGCTCTGCTCTCCCCATCAGCGGACCGTCCCTATGCCCTGAAGAATTATCAAGATTTTCCAGAAAAAATCTTTCGTAACGGTTGTTAATTCAGGCTGAAACTGCTATAATAATACTATCCCTGCACACTGTGGATGACCGAAGTTTTGACCCAACACCTTTTAAACGGGATTCCGCCTCCGTTTACGGCCGGTAAGCCTCGCAAGGCCAGTGGACATCGAAAGTAAGCGGGAGGAAACCCACCTGCACACAGCAGGTTTCAAAACAACGGCTCCCTTTCGTTGCAGGGTTTTTTTAATGTCGTTGGCTCCATCTCCGGATGGAGCCTTTTCTTATGCCCCAGCTTCCTGATTTTGCCTTGTTCTGTTTTCTGCATAAAAAAGGGCTGCGTCAAAAGCAGCCCAAAAGAGACTTTTATGATTTGCTTTTAAAACTCGCCCACGAAGCGGACTTCCGGCTCAAGAAGGATCCCGGCATACTGATAGACCTTCTCCTGCACCAGCTCAATAAGCTCCCGAACCTCTGCAGCGGTAGCTCCACCAAGGTTGATAATGAAATTCCCATGCTTCTGAGAAACCGCCGCATTCCCGTTCCGCAGCCCCCGCAGGCCGGTGATCTCCACCAAGCGCCCGGCATGATCACTGGCCGGGTTTCGGAAAACACTTCCGCAGGAGGGATACTCCAATGGCTGGGCCTTCGAACGACGCCGGGCATAGTCCTTCATCTTTGCCATAAGCTCCTCCCTGTCCTCCGCTTTCAGCCGCAGTCGAACCCGGGTCACAATAGCATCCAGATCAAACAGGCTGCTGTTCCGATAAGCAAAACTAATCTCATTCCCGCGCAGCTCCAAAGGTTCTCCGCTGTAGCTCAACCCGTAAACAGCCGTAACAAAATCGCCAATATTTCCACCATAAGCTCCGGCATTCATGCGGACAGCCCCACCTACACTGCCGGGGATGCCCCGGGCAAAGCTGATATCCCCCAGGGAACGCTCTGCTGCCTCCAAAGCCAGCGCAGAAAGAAGCATGCCGGAGCGAGCCTCCACCTCCTGACCACGCCAAAGGGAACCCGAAAAAGAATCCCCCATTTTAATTACAGCACCACGAATGCCTCGATCCCCAACCAGCAGATTGGAGCCATTCCCAATAACCAGCCAAGGGATCTCCTGCCGATAAAGATAAGCCAGAACCTGCTGCAGCTCTTCCTCCGCAGAGGGCTGGAGGAAAAGATCAGCCGGGCCGCCGATTTTCCAGGTGGTGTGGGCCGACATGCTTTCCTGAACCAGAACAGGCTGGCGCATCAGGGCTTGTAAATCTTTTGCAATCTGCTGAATGTCCAATGTTATTTCTCCTTTATATACGCAGCATAACGCTCACTGAGAGAGCGCACGTTTCCGGCTCCCATCAGTAGCAGCAGCTCTTCATCCTTTATTTCCCGCTCTAAAAAGGAAAACGCTTCCTCCATGGTGGCAGCATAATCCACCCGGCCATGACCAAGCTCCCGAAGGGCATTCACTACCAGTTTGGCACTAACGCCGGGAATGGGTTTTTCAAAAGCCGGATAAAGCTCACAAAGTAAAATACGATCCGCAGCCATCAGAGCAGCGGCAAAATCCTGATACATCTCCTGCGTGCGGCTGTAGCGATGCGGCTGAAAGACCGCCAGCATCTTTCGGACCCCCTGATCCCGCGCAGCCTGGATCGTGGCAGCAATTTCCGTGGGATGATGTGCATAATCATCCACCACCCGCAGACCGTTTCTTTCTGCCAAAAGCTCGTAGCGGCGACCGGTTCCGGTAAAATTCGCCAGGCCGACAGCACATTCTTCAAAACTGAGCCCCAGCTCCCGCCCAATGGCAATTGCACCCAGGGCATTGCTGATGTTATGTTCGCCAACCACATTCATACGCAGCCGCCCCAAAAGGCTGCCCAGGTAATAAACATCCGCAGAGACACCATTGTTTTCATGCTGCAGATTCCGGGCCTGATAGTCCCCGAACTCTCCCAAACCGTAGCTGATATACCGGCCGGGGATCTTTCCGCAGAGTGTACGAAGGATCTCACAATCATAGCAAACCACAGAAAAACCATCAGCAGGGATCTGCTCCAGATACTGCGAAAAGGCTGCAATGATCCGCTCCAGATTCTGGTAATAATCCAGGTGATCCGCCTCGATATTGGTTACAAGGGAAATTTTCGGTTTCAGGAGCAAAAAGGTCCCATCACTCTCATCAGCCTCTGCGACCAAATTAGGCCCCTCTCCGGCCTTAGCGTTTCCGCCGATCACAGGCAGCATCCCGCCGATCACCACCGTTGGGTCACAGCCGTTAAGTTCCAGCATGGTAGCCAGCATAGCGGAGGCCGTTGTTTTCCCATGAGCACCGGCAACGCCAATTCCCTCCTTCACAGACATCAAATAAGCCAGCATTTCTGCGCGCTTATAGATTTTAAGGCCACGAGCCTTTGCCGCCTGCATTTCCACATTGTCCATCTTTACGGCAGAGGAATACACCACAGCCTCTGCATCTGCCGGAATGTTCTCCGCAGAGTGCCCATAGCGGATTTGTGCGCCCCCAGCGCACAGCTCCCGGGTGAGATGGCTCTCTACCACATCAGAGCCGCTGATACGAAAACCATTATGCAGCATAATTTTGGCAATGGCGCTCATTCCTATGCCGCCAATTCCAATGAAATGCAGGCTATGTTCCATTTTTCTCTCCTCTGTCGCCATGGATGGCGATTATTTTAACAAAGCATATATAATCTGGACGATGCGTTCTGCCGCATCAGGGATCGCCATGGAAAGACAATTTGCAGACATTTTCTGCAGCAGCTCCCTGTTCTTCAGCAATCCTGTGACCTTCTCCAGCAGAACAGCTCCACTCAAAGCATCATTTTCCAGCAGGAGACCGGCATTCTTCTCCTGCAAAGCCAAGGCGTTGAAACGCTGGTGGTCATTGGCTGCATAGGGATAGGGGACCAGCAGCGTTGGCAACCCCACTGCCAACGCCTCTGCTATAAAGCTGGCACCGGCACGAGAAAACGCCAGATCCGCCAGAGCCAAGGCAAACTCCATATGGTCAAGATACGGATAAAGGAAAAAATCCGGGTGTGAAGGAAGAATCTGCTTATATTTGAAAAATTCCTTTTCCCCGCAGATATGAATAACACGAATCCCCTGCTCCAGCAGGGCTGGAATGGCTGCTGCTGCCGCCTGATTCAGGCTGGCCGCACCTTGGGAACCACCGGTGATCAGCAGAAGCGGCTTTCCGTCATCGGGGATCTGAAAATGGGCCCGAGCCTGCTCCTTTGTGGAAAGAAGTATCTCCTCACGGATGGGGAGACCCGTCAGGTGCAGGCGTTTCTGATGCGGAAAATAGGGAGCAGCTGCCTGAAAGCTCAGGCAAACCGCTGCCGCTTTTTTCGCCATCATTCTGTTGGCCAGGCCAGGATAGGCATTCTGCTCATGGAGAACCGTGGGGATCCCCAGGCTCTGTGCAGCACGAAGCACAGGAGCCTCCGCATAGCCGCCGGTGCCGATCACCACATCCGGGCAAAAATTCTGCAAAAAGCTATGTGCATGCAGGCAGCCCTGGGCATTCACAGCCAGATCCTTTACGACTGCCAGAGAATGCCGGTGCAGAGCACTGCATTCCAAGCCAAAAAAGGCAAAGCCGTTTTTTGCTGCCAGCTTTGCCTCCACAGAGTCCTTCCCACCTACATAGTAAAGCTCAGCACCATCAGCCCGCAGTTTCTGGGCGATAGATAGGGCGGGATAAATATGTCCGCCGGTGCCGCCTCCGGATACAACAGCTTTCATCGCATTTTCCTCCCAGCCTTTTCTGGTGGCAGACGCACCTATATATTATACACCAAACAGGAAATTTAGCAAGGATGAAATCTCCTGCGAAAAGCGGACGGTCAACGCGCTGTGCGGCGGGAGATATTCATCAAGATTCCGATCATAGTCAGGCTCACCACCAAGGATGTGCCCCCATAGCTGATCAAAGGCAGGGTAACGCCGGTTACCGGCAGCAGACCAGTAGACACGCCCAGATTAATGAAGGTCTGGATCCCTATGGCAGAGATCAGCCCAATGGCCAGCAAGGAGGAATACAGATCCTTTGCACGTACAGCAATAAGAACGCCCCTCCAGATCAGCAGAGTAAAAAGGATGATCACGACCAGGCAGCCAAGAAAGCCAAGCTCCTCCCCGAGGACGGAAAAGATAAAATCCGTATGCCGGGCAGGCAGATAAAACCACTTGGAGCCACCGTTTCCCAAACCCACACCGGTCAGGCCGCCCGAGCCCAGAGCCAACCAAGACTGAATGGTCTGATAGCCAGCCCCCAGCGGGTCGCTGCGGGGATCCAGCCAGGCCGTAATGCGCTCGATACGAAATCCTTCCAGCATGATCGCCGCCACGCAAGCCATGATGCCCAGGCCAAAAGTCCCGATCAGATAGGGAATGCGTACCCCAGCACAAAACATGATCACAAAGCCAGCACCGGCAACAACGATAGCAGAGGACAGATCCTTTTGCAGCAGGATCAAGCCGGCAGTAAGCCCTGTCAGCCCCAAGGTGGGCAAAAATCCGATTTTAAAATCCTCCACGCTGTCCCTGCGGTCAGAGATCCACTTGGCCAGCACCATGGGCAGGGCAATTTTTGAAAGCTCCGAAGGCTGAAAGCTGAAGCCGCCGATCTGCAGCCAGCGCTGCGCACCGCCGATGGTTTCAATATTGGAGCTGGCAACCATAAAAATCAGCAGGCCCAAAATAACGACATAAACCGAGTAGCTCAGCTTCCGGTAGGCCCGCATATTGACTTTATAGGCCAGAAACATGCAAAAAAGGCCGATAAGTGCAAATTTCCCCTGCTCCTTCAGGAAGAAATAGGGATCCTCGTAATCATAGCTGGCAAAATAATGGCTTGAGGAGAAAACCATGATGATGCCGATCCCTAAAAGCAGCATGGCGCAAGCCAAAAAGGACCAATCCGGCTTTCGTTTTGGCTTGGTTTTTCCGGCTGCGGCCAGTGCTTTTTTCTCCGGCATGGGCTACCACCTACTCTCTCACCAGTTTTTTAAACAAATCACCCCGAACCTCAAAATTAGGGAAAGCATCCCAGGATGTGCAGGCAGGGGAAAGCAGGACCACATCCCCCGGAAGAGCAGCAGAGCGAGCCAGGAACACCGCATGGGTAAAATCGTCCGCGATCTGATAGGACTTAAAGCCGACTGCATCCGCGGCCCGCTTCAGCTCAGCTGTTGCCTCTCCAAAGAGAACCGCCGAGCGGGCCCTTTCCTTCACCAACTGCAGCAAGGGCCGCATATCACAGCCTTTATTCCTTCCTCCCAGCAAAACGATCATAGGTTGCTCATAGGCAAGCAGAGCCTGGGTGGTGCTGTCCGGGTTCGTCCCTTTTGAATCATTCACATAACAGACCCCATCACGCTCGCACACGAATTCCAAACGGTGGGGAACGCCGGGGAAGCTCTGCAGACCTTCATGGATCCGTTCCGGAGGCATGCCTGCCTCACATGCAGCGATAGAGCCTGCCATGGCATTGGCAATATTATGCCGCCCTTTAATATATATGTCGGCAGCAGGAAAATCATACACCTTTCGGCCGGAGCGGACAAAAAACACCCGGCCATCCTGGAAAAACATGCCATCTTCCACCGGCTGCTGCAGACTAAAGAAGCGCAGCTGTCCGTTTAAAGATGCAGAAAGCTGCCGAAGATAGGGATCATCCCAATTCAGGATCGCAAAATCATCCTTTTCCTGCCGGGCAAAAATTCTGGCCTTTGCCGCTCCATAGTTTTCCAAAGAGCCATGGCGATCCAGATGATCTGGGCTGAGATTCAAAAAAGCTGCGATGTGGGGGTGAAAATCCCGGCAACTTTCCAGCTGAAAACTGGAAAGCTCTGCCACGATATAGTCCCCGGCGAAAGAGCCGATGGAGCTGACCAGAGGCTGGCCGATATTTCCGCCTAAAAGGATCTCATATGGCTGTTGCTCCAGAAGATACGCAGTCAGAGCCGTGGTTGTGGTTTTCCCATTGGTGCCAGTGATGCCAATGAAAGGACGGGAGGCATTTCTCCAGGCCAGCTCAATCTCTCCAATCACTTCCACGCCCGCCTCTCGACTCAGAGAGAAAACAGGCAGCCCCAAAGGCACACCGGGGCTGCTCACCACCAGTTCCCAATCCACCTGCTGCGGAAGGAGATTCCCCAGGCGCAGCTCCACTCCTTTTTTCTCCAGATCCAGCACATCCTGGTTCAAATTCTCACGGCTTTTGCTGTCCATCAGGATCACGCTGGCACCCTGCTTCAAAAGAAAATGACAGGCATCGATGCCGCTGATCCCGGCGCCGACCACCAAAACCCTTTTCCCCTGATAATCCATGGCTTTCCTCCTAAAACAAACGCTCCAGCAGCAGGGTCAGAAGCACGCAGGCTGCGGAAACAAGACAAAAAAGGGCAGTAACTTCCTTTTCCTTCCTGCCCAGCAATTCAAAATGATGATGCAGGGGGGCCATTCGAAAAAGGCGCTTACGATACATTTTATAATAGCCTACCTGCAGCATAACGGAGAGTGCTTCCACAAGATAAACCAAGCCCAGACCGATCATCAGCAGCTCCAGATTTCCCGCCACAGCCAGGCCGACCACTGCCCCGCCTAGTGCCATGGAGCCGGTATCTCCCATAAAAACCCGGGCCGGATAATGATTATAAAGCAGGAACCCCAGGCAGCAGCCGATCAGGCCGGCAGAAACCATCGACAGGCCTCCGCCTTCTGTAGCAATGGAGCCGAAAGCCAGCAGCAGAAGAAAGCCAAAAAATACCGGCACACTGACACCGGAAACCAGACCATCCAAACCATCAGTCAGATTTACAGCATTGACCATACCAACCATAAGAATGGCCATCAGCGGATAATAGAACCAGCCAAGATCAAGAAAAGGATCAGCCCCGAAAAGGTAGATCGCTGTGGGGTTCGGATCGATCAGGCTATTGACCCAAAGCAGAATGCTCACAGCCACAAACTGCCCCAGCAACTTCTGTTTTCCCAGCAAACCCTGATTTTCGTGGTGGCGCAGCTTTGCCCAATCATCCAGAAAGCCGATCAAACCAAAGCCCAGAAAGCTGAAGAGCCAAAGCCCCATGGAAGGATGCTTGTCCGGAATAAAGAAGCAAAGCAGAACCATCACCGGAACAAAGATCACCCCACCCATGGTAGGGGTTCCGGCTTTACGCAGATGGGCCTGCGGACCTTCTTTCCGAATGGACTGACCCACCTTCAAACGGATGAGAACGGGCAGCAGAATATAGCCCAAAAGCGCAGTGAGCAATAAGGCTGCTACAGCAGGAATCAACAATTTCCAAAACATATTGGCATCCTCTACGAAAAAGCGGACAAAAAAGGGCGCTTTTTATATTATTTCTGTAATTTTTTCCGCAGGCTCTCTCTGGCGAATTCCCTGTCATCCATCTGGATTATGCAGTTACCGATAATCTGCTCATTTTCATGGCCCTTCCCGGCAATAACCACCATATCGCCGCTTTCCGCCATATTAATCGCCAGAGCAATGGCCCGATCGCGATCCAGCTCCACCAGATAATTATTATCCACTTCCATCAGGCCCAGCTCGATCTGAGCAACGATATCTTCCGGTTTCTCATAGCGGGGGTTATCATTGGTTAGGATCACCACATCGCTGAAGGAGCCGGCGATATGCCCCATGATGGAGCGCTTGCCTTTATCACGGTTCCCGCCGCAGCCGAAAACCGTGATCAGACGGCGCGGTTTCAGCTTCCGTGCAGCACTGAGCAGATTCTTCAGGCCATCCGGGGTATGGGCGTAATCAACGATCACATCAAAATTCTGTCCCTCATCCACCAATTCAAAACGCCCGGGAACCTGCGGTGCCTTGGCCAGAGCTTCAATGCATTCCTCCATGCTCATTCCCTCCTGAAGGGCCACAGCCATGGCGGCGAGGGCATTGTATACGTTAAATTTGCCGATCAAAGGCATTTCTGCCCGGTAAAGCTGGCCATCATACGTGAGGGCAAATTTTGTTCCCCGACCGCTGGGAGTATAATAAAGCAGCCGCAGCGTGATGCCATCCTCATCGCTGCCATAAGTGATAACAGGAGCCTTGCAGTGCTCACTGAAGGAAGAGCCGGATTTATCGTTGATATTCACCACGCCGTAGCGTTTTTCTCCGGGAGCGGGATCCAGCATGCGGAAGAGCTTCAGCTTGCTCTGCAGATATGCAGCCATGGAGCCATGGAAATCCAGATGATCCTGAGTCAGATTTGTAAAAACAGCAGCGGCATAATCACAGGCAGAGACCCGCCCCTGGCTCAGGGCATGAGAAGAAACTTCCATGGCAACATACTGGCAACCCTCGTCCTCCATATCTTTCAGCAGGCGGAAAAGCTCCAGAGATTCCGGGGTAGTATGATCAGCGGGCAGCTTTTTAACCCCTGCCATATTGCAAATCGTTCCGATCAGTCCTGTTTTGTAACCTTTTGAATCCAGCAACCATTTAATAAGGTTCGTCACCGTGGTCTTACCATTGGTGCCGGTAACACCGATCAAACGCATTTTCCGATCCGGGTGGCCATAAAAGGCAGCAGAAAGCGCGGCCAGGGCCAAGCGGCAATCCGGCACACGCACCACCACGATCCCTTCAGCAACCTCTACTTCCCGTTCACAAAAAATAACCTTTGCACCCAGCTCCACAGCCTGCGCGATATAGTTATGCCCATCCACCCGGCTGCCGGGGATCGCCACAAAAAGAAAATCAGGCTCAACCTTTCGGGAATCATAGGCAATACCTCTCACATCCAGGCCGCCATCATATTCACCGACCACGGCTTCCGGGCTAATCTCTTTCAGCAGTTCGCTAAGTAACATATTGAATCCCTCCTCTCATCTATTTGCACATGTTGCCGTCTTAGGAACACAATCACTCTCTCTATTATATCACGGAACGATAGGAATAACTGTATTTTCTTCATCAGAAAAAGAAACTTTTATTGTTAAGCCGCTTTCCACAAGCTCCCCTGCCGCAGGGGATTGCTCGTAGGCCACGCCTTCTCCTTCCGCAGACATCAGCAAGCCCAGTGCAGAGAGAAGCTCAGCCACCTCTGCCAGGCGTTTTCCCTTCAGATTGGGAACTGTAACCCGCGTGGAAGCACCATCCTGAAGAAGACCCCCAGTATGCAAAGCCACTGTATCCCCTGAATAAAGCACTGAACCGGCTGAAGGTGTTTGGGAAGTGACCAGAAGCCCCTCACCTACCACCTCCGCGCCCAAACCCAAAGAGCGCAGCTTTTCCACGGCACTGTCTGCATCCAGATTTATCAGATTCGGCACCTGTACGCTGACTTCCTCCCTGATTTCCGTATTCGAAGACATTGTTTCGCTTGGCGCGATACGCAGGTAGCGTAAAACATCCGACATAACGGATTT
>JAUMYD010000167.1 GCA_030528765.1 Bacillota bacterium | reverse complement strand
GCCGTGCGGAATGCAAAGGGTAACTTGACCGGCTTCAAAGGCACTAAAGGTGGGAATGTTGACCCCTTGGCTGGCCTCCCCGTCATTTCAAAGACCCCGCCCTCCTCTGTGCAGAAAGGGCTACCTAACAAAGAGAGGAATGGCGAATAAAGAGCAAGTAAAATGAAATCGTTTTGTTTTGCAGAAAAGAGGCTTTGAATATAATCGTTTCGTGTGATAGGAGGTGAATCCATGATACGCCTGATCCCAGGTAAGACCAAAGTACAGATCGAATTGTTTAAGGGTGTCAGTCTGGCAGATATTTTGATTGCCTCTATATCCTTCCTTTTGATCGTTTTTGTGCTGATTTCCAGTCTGCCCTACAAAGTTTATATCATTATCGGTTTGCTGGTTTTTGGTGTCCTGCTTCTGGCGCGAGTGGATGCGCAACCTAACTACCTTTATCTGCTGCATATTCTCCGTCATTTCGGGCTGAAACGCCGCTTTGGCCGCTCTATCAGCGATGCGATGCTGACCTGGAGCCCGGAGGAAGATTCTATTCTTTCGGATGAAGAAGAAGATTCCCTGGTCAAACGCGGGAAAAGGGAACTGAAGCAGCAGAAAAAAGCAGAGAAGAAGCTGCGGAAAAAAGAAGATAAACTTCTTCGCAGCAAAAAAACACCTGCTGAAACGAAAGATAATATCTATCGGCGCAGGGGGGAGCTTGCCAAAAGGCATGCTGAGGAAAAAGCAGCAGCTAAGGAAGCTGCCTCCTCCCGGAAGCCCATGCAGCAGATCGTGGCTTTTACCGGAATCAAAGATTCTTATATCGAGTACGGCGGCGATTATTTTGGCGCCGTACTCGAAATCCCGGCGGTCGAATTTCGTTTTTTCAGCGAGCACCGGCGAGTGAATTCCATTGAGAATGGATTGGGGCGGGTGCTGCGTTCGATCAGCCCCAATTATTCGGCAAACATTGTAAAACTTGAGCGGCCTATTCAATACGATGATTACCTGGCGCGGGAACATGAGAAGTTGGCAGCACTGCGCCGCTCCTTTGAGCAGGGCTTCATTAACGAGGATGAGCTGATGGCCCGCGTGGAGATCATGTATGACCGCATTGCTGAGGTGGAAAAACTCTGTTACAAAGAGAAGGTTATTGAGCCATTTTATTATCTTGTTCTCTATGAGAAAGACAAACGCCAGCTGGAAAACCAGCTGGCTAATGCCATAAATACACTACAAAACGGGGAAATGAAGCCCCGTCGCCTGCAGGACAAAGATTTGGCGGTTTTCCTGAAATACAGCAACTGCCTGGATTTTGAAGAACGGGATATTGAAAAGCTGGCTCCGGAAAACTATGCAGCGTGGGCAATGCCGGAAACGGTAACGATCAAAGCGCGCAGCGTTGAGATCAACAAGATACTCACCCATAATATGCGGATTCTGAATTACCCCACCGCAGTAGGGGACGCTTGGCTTGCCGGCGTTTTTTCCATGCCTGGCACAAAATGCGTTATCAAGTGCCGGCCCATGGATCGGAGTAAATCGACCCGCATTATCGACCGTTCCCTGCAGGAGCTGCGTGGTCAGTATATGGCCACTGGTGTGGATTCCAAACGTATCGAGCTGCAGGGGCATATTGAGTCTCTGGGGAATCTTCTGGCTATGCTGCAGCAGGATAATGAAGCCCTGCTGGAAGTCAACGTTTATGTCACTGCCTATGATGCGGTCGCCACGGAAAACAGCACACGCCTTCCCAATCCGGAGAAAACAGAGCTGCCTCGCATCCCGAATATGAAAAAGCTTCTGCGCCGCACCTATCAGGAAAGCGGCATGCAGATGAGCAATATGGAGTTTGACCAGGCCTTTGGCTTTATCGGCGCACAGATCAGCGGCAGGGATCCCTTGCCCACCCAGGGCCGGGGCATTCCCAGCAATTCCCTGGCTGCCGCCTACCCCTGGATCTACGCCAGCGTTTCCGATGTGGGCGGTATCAATTTGGGGAAGAGTGATGGGGTCCCCGTCTTTATCGATTTTTTCCGCAGGGATAGTGAGCGTGTCAACTCCAATATGGTGATCGTGGGTAAATCCGGTTCCGGTAAATCCTACGCCACAAAGAGCCTGCTGACCAATTTGGCGGCAGAGGACAGCAAAATTTTCGTTCTTGACCCTGAAAACGAATATACTGATCTGGCAGATAATCTCCACGGGAAATTCATCAACGTGGGCAATGCCCTTCAGGGGCGATTGAATCCCTTTCACATTATCACAGCGCTGGACGATGATGAGGCAGAGGGAGCTTCCGTTTCCGGCAGTTATTCCACGCATCTGCAGTTTCTGGAGGAATTCTTCCGTCAGATTCTGCCGGATTGCGATAAAGACGCAATGGAATACCTGAACAGCCTGGTGGATCGCATGTATACGAATCGGGGCATCACAACGGAGACCGATCTTTCCCGGCTGCGGCCGGAGGATTATCCCATTTTTGATGATCTCTACGATTCCATCCTCATGGAGTTTCAGCAGACGGATAACGAATACATTCGTTCCATTCTGCGCGTGCTCATGAATTACATTGCCAAGTTTTCTACCGGCGGACGGAACGCGAATATTTGGAACGGTCCTTCCACCGTTACCACGGAAGAAAACTTTATCGTATTCAATTTCCAGTCTTTGCTGGCCAACAGAAACAGCACCATTGCCAATGCCCAGATGCTGCTGGTTCTGAAGTATATTGACAACGAAATCATCAAGAACCGTGAGTATAACAGGAAATACGGCCTGCAGCGAAAGGTGATCGTTGCCATCGATGAAGCGCATGTTTTCATTGACAACAAATATCCGGTAGCGCTGGACTTTATGTTCCAGCTGGCGAAGCGTATCCGTAAATATAACGGTATGCAGATCGTTATCACCCAGAATATCAAGGACTTTGTGGGCAGTGAGGAGATCGCCCGCAAATCCACAGCCATTATCAACGCCTGCCAATACAGCTTCATCTTTTCCCTGGCTCCCAACGATATTTCCGACCTTTGCCTGCTTTATGAAAAGGCCGGCGGCATCAATGAAATGGAGCAGGAGCAAATCACCACGGCTGCCCGCGGGCAGGCCTTCACGATCATGAGCCCCAGCAGCCGCAGTAACTTTCAGGTGGTTGTTCCCCCGGATGTTGTGGCTATGTTCGACGAAACCAACTTCCAGAGCAGGTATTTCCTGGGCAACCAGGGAATGGAATACTGGGAAGATTTCGTTGGGGACAGCCGGGATCTCAATCAGCAGAATTTGCTAGAACGGCGTAAGCTGGATCAGGAAAAAACGCAGGTCACTACAGAAAGAAAGCAAAGTATCACTTTCCTGGAGATCGATGAGGAAGAATTCCTGGCAGATCAGGAAGAACAGATCCGGGAGGCACAGCGTCTTCAGGCTGAGCGTGAACGTGAGGAAGCGCGTATCCGGGCCGAGCGTGAACGTGAGGAAGCGCGTATCCGGGCCGAACGTGAACGTGAGGAAGCGCGTATCCGGGAAGAGCTGGCTGAACTTGCTGAGCTGGCCGAGCTGGAAGACCAGACTGAGCTGGCTGAGCAGCTGGAAGAAGAACTTCTTCTGGATATGTCTGATGAGCTGCATATCATTCCGGATGAAAGGCCCAGACATTCTCCTGCGGCAAATTCTTTTGCTCTTTCCCAGGATGTCGTTCCGGGGAAGATCACCCTGGAGAATGTTTCGGAAGCT
>JAUMYD010000166.1 GCA_030528765.1 Bacillota bacterium | reverse complement strand
AACAGCTCAATATATAAAAAAAGCGGCCGTACCAGAAAGGTACACAATGTAATTCTTCTCCCCAGCCTGGAAGCAGCAGAGCGCCTTTCCCTGCGTCTGGAAAACATGGGCTGCAATCTTCGCTCCGACGGCCGACCCATCATTGGTCTGGACAGCCGGGATCTTCTGGAATTGAGTCTGGATTGCTGCGCAGAGGCAATCTTTATTCCTGCCCACATCTGGACGCCACATTTTTCTGTTTTGGGTGCTTACTCCGGCTTTGACAGCATCGAGGAGTGCTTCGAAGATCTGAGCCCTTATATCTGGGCCCTGGAAACCGGTCTCAGCTCTGACCCACCTATGAACTGGCGTCTTTCTCAGCTGGATCGCTATACCCTGGTTTCCAACTCGGACGCACATTCTCCAGATAAGCTGGGCCGGGAAGCAAATCTATTCTGCTGCGCCCTTGGCTACCCACAGCTGAGAGCTGCACTGAAAGATCGGCAGGGCAATGCTTTCCAGGGAACCATTGAATTCTTCCCTGCAGAAGGGAAGTATCACTTCAACGGACACCGAAACTGCAAGCAATGCTTTTCTCCCCAGGAGACCATCGCCCGGCAGGGAATTTGCCCTGTCTGCGGGAAAGCATTGACCCTGGGCGTGGCCCACCGCGTGGAGGAGCTGGCAGATCGGGCAGAGGGTTTCCGCCCGGAAAATGCCCGCCCTTTCGAAAGTCTGGTTCCGATGGCAGAGGTGATCGGCGCTTCTTTGGGTGTCGGCCCGACCAGCCGCAAGGTCAGGGAGCTTTATGGACAGCTTTTACGAAGTCTGGGCCCGGAATTTTATATTTTAAGGGAAGCACCGCTTGTGGATATCGAACACCTGGCCGGCCCCTGCGTGGCAGAAAGTATTCACCGCCTGCGGCAGAGCCAGGTAGAGCTTTCTCCCGGCTATGATGGGGAATACGGCAAAGTCTCTATCCTGAGTCCGGAAGATATTGATCGGCTCAATGGCCAGGGGAGACTTTTCAGCTGGCAAAGCTTTACGGCAGAGATCGCCCCAGAGGCAGAACTGCCCCTGGGCATCCTGATCCCAGAGGAAGCGGGCCTTGCTGCAGCACCAGCCCCGGGAAAGACAGATACAGGCTTGAATCCCAGCCAGCTTCAGGCAGCACGCTCACTTTCCCCTGCCATCGCCGTGATTGCCGGCCCGGGCTGCGGAAAGACCAGGACCCTTGTCAGCCGCATTGCCTTCCTGCTGGAGCAAGGCATAAAACCGCAGGAGATCACAGCTGTCACCTTCACAAACAAAGCCGGTCGGGAGCTCAGGGAGCGACTGGCAGCCCGGGTGGGTGCAGTATCCCGGCAGCTGAATATCGGCACCTTCCACAGTCTCGCCCTGAGCAGAGCCAGGCAGGCAGGGGTATCCCCCCATCTGCTGGATACACAGACCAGCCAGGAACTGGCCCGCCAGGTATTGGAGAAGGAAAAGTCAGATAGCAGCCTGAAACAGCTGCTGGCACAGGTTTCCCGCGCAAAGACCAGCAGAGGCGCAGCGGCAGAGCTACCAGCTCTTGTTTCTGCCTATCAAGAGCTGCAAAAGGACTATGCAGCCTGGGATTTTGATGATCTCCTTCTCTATGCCCTGGAAGAAGCAGAAGGAGAAAACGCGGATCGCAGCGCTTTCCGCTTTCTTCTGGTAGATGAATTTCAGGATATCGATCAGCTGCAATACCAACTCATCAGGGCCTGGAGTAAGGGTGGAGAGAGCCTCTTCGTTATCGGGGATCCGGATCAGTCCATCTATGGATTCCGCGGAGCAGATCCACTTTGCTTCCGCCGCCTGCAGCAGGATTATCCGCAGTTGGAGATTTGCAGCCTGCGGGACAATTACCGCTCCACGCCGCAGATCTTGGCAGCTGCATCCCATGTGCTCCCGCCAAGCAGCGGGGATTTAGCTGCCCACGGAAAAAAAGGTCCTCTTGTTCGATTGCTTCTCTGCGGAAGCCCACGCAAGGAAGGAATCGCTATCGCGAAGGAGATCAGCCGTCTGATCGGCGGCACAGATATGCTGAATGCGCACAGAAGAGCAGATGGCGTGTATTCTTTAAATGAGATCGCCGTCCTCTACAGAACCCATCAGCAGGAAGAGCTCCTTGCTCATTGCCTGGAAACGGAGGGTATCCCCTACCGGATCTCCGGCAGAGGAGATTTTCTGGATAGCCCGGCAGCACAGATGATCCTTTCTTTTTTCAGCCTGCTGGAAAACACTGCCGACCGCCTGCGCCTGGGCTGCTGCCTGCGCCAGGCCCAGCTGCCGGAAGAAGATATTCGGGCTATTCTTTCCCTGCGTCCGGCAAAGGATGTTGCGACACTGGCCCGGAATATCAGCAAACTGGAGGGGATAAGCCAAGCCACCCTGGATTGGCTCGCCCTGCTGAAAAAATACAATACAAAGCGGAAAAAGATGAGCCCTGCCCGTTTACTGGAAAGCTATATCGAGGACACTCTGTTGACAGGCGCAGAGGGCCAGGAGGAGCTGCTGGGCATGGCACTGCTCTACCATGAGCTGGAGGAATTCCTGCTGGATGCCGGAAGCAGGCTGGATGGAGATATTTCTCGCTGCGGCGGACGGATCTACCGCAGTGAAGCTGTCACACTGATGACCCTCCATGCTGCAAAGGGGCTGGAATACCCTGTAGTTTTGTTGAGCGGTGTAAAAGATGGGCTGCTGCCACTGCAGCATCCCGGACTGGATTGTGACCTGAAGGAGGAGCGCAGGCTCTTCTATGTGGGAATGACCCGCGCAGGGCGGGAGCTGATCCTCTGCGGCGGGGAGCCCCTTTCCCCCTTTGCGGCAGACATCCCAAAAGAGCTGCTGAAGATCGAGGATGAAAGCCAGCATCGGCAAAGAGAAGTGCAGCCCTCTCTTTTCGGGGAGCTATAAAACTGAAAGCCCCTGCTTCACAGCGGCCCTTCCCAGCACCTTCTGCATGGGAACAGCACGAAAGCAGGCCGCCCGATACTGCGGCAGCTACACCCCCTATCAGAGTCTTTCCATGCTTCCTTACTGATCTCTGCAGATGAGATAGAACGAAAAAACAGATAGAGCAGCATTCACAAAAAAGAACGAAAACCATAAGGGTTTTCGCGCAGGGGGACAAAAATTGCTCAATGGGTGAAAGCCGGCACGGGCAAAGCAGAAAATCCGATCATCAAACACGATAGTAGGATTTTTGCTGTTTTACTTTGTATTTCAAGCATAGTGTAAATAATTTTTATTCGTAATAGCAAATTTGCCTTTGTTTTTTATAATTATGTATTTTAATAAAAATAGAAGGTTTGAATTTTGCACTTTGCAAAGCTGCAAAAAGAACGAACAATACGAAGTTTGAAACAACATAACAAGCGGCAGTACATTTTGGCGTTATGCCACGTGCTATACAAAAGTGGGCGGCAGCAGAAAAACTATCTGGCGCGGTCAGGAACGGCAAGTCCTGGTTGATCCCCAAGAACGCAAGCGTATCCGAGGAGGTACAGGTAGGCGGCCACACGATCCCTAACAGTGTGCCGGACGTGTATCAGCTCACGCCTTTCCGTGTGGCAATGCCCCTGTTAAATACTCCATACCCTATCGGCAAGGCAATGAAATACATTGAGGCACTGTTCGATTCTGATGACCGTAACATTGCTTTGGGCGGGGACTATTTCTTTTTCGGTCGCTCAGAGGAGTGCGCCAAAGT